>JACMMN010000236.1 GCA_014379075.1 Pyrinomonadaceae bacterium
CCAGGCCCAACGCGATTTCTTCGGCGCCCATACCTATCAAAGGACCGATAAAGAAGGAATTTTCCACACGCCCGATTGGGAAGTTTAAGTTGAAAATAGTTCACTTATAAGTTAACATATAATTCGTTGAAAGTTGATCGCCAAATAATCTTTTACAAAAATCATTTTTGGGATTTTTATTCGTCGGTCATTGACAAAACAAAGGACAAGATCGATTTTGTCTTGAGCCTTATCAAAACAGTCGAAAAGATTCCGTTGAAGTTCTTCAAGCACATTGAAGATACCGATGGATTATATGAAATCCGAGTCGAGGTTGGCTCGAATATCTATCGGATCTTCTGTTGTTTTGACCAAAGCAATCTAGTGGTTCTCTTCAACGGTTTTCACAAGAAATCGCAGAAAACGCCCCGACAAGAAATTGCTTTGGCCGAGAAATTGAAAAAAGAATATTTTGAGACAAAAGGTAAATGACTATGAAGAAGCAAGATGTTACTCGAACTCCAAAGAATTTTGATGAATTGCTGGACGTACGTTATGGCAAGATTGGGACGAAGAAACGCGACGAGTTCGAGCAAAAAGCCCAATATTTCGTTATCAGCGAAATACTCAAGGATGCTCGGCGTGCAGCTAACATGACGCAGCAGCAGCTGGCCGATAAAGTCGGAACCAAAAAAAGCTACATCTCTCGTCTCGAAAATGGCAAATGCGACATTCAGCTCTCCACCCTTTACCGGATCTTTGAGGACGGACTTGGAAGAAAGGTCAGCCTGTTGATCGCGTAATTATAGGGAGATCGATTTATGCCCGAACAACATAACGAACCCGAAACCGCCCAACCCGACGCACACGAACCCGATGAGTTTTCCGACCTCACCGATGAAGAGCTTGTAGAAGAGGCTCGCCGCCAACGGGCCATCGTCGCCCAAATGATCTGCGATAAAGCCGATATCGATCCTCAGATTCTCTTCGACATGGACGCAATGATCGAGCGCTTCGAACACGATGTCGCGGCGGAAAAGCAAGCCCACGAAAACCTCCGCCAATCTACCGAGGCCCTAAACAAATCCGCCGCCGCCCTCCTCGCCAACCCGCACACCAACAAAATGAAACCGATCCTCGCCCATCCCAAAGCGGTACAAAAATCCAAAGGTAATTGACATCCGACTGACTTTCTTCAGGGCTTGCCCCTCAATGCGCGGAATGACTAGTCTCTCGCCTCGAAGCTTAGTTCGAGTCCTCACGATATTTCCTTATTATTTTTTCTTTATTACCAGATTTACGGTTTGGGGCTGATTCGAAAGTGTGAATGGCTCTGATTTGACTTTATGCTCAATCTTTTGACCGGCCACGATTCGAGTTAGCGATGCCTCGACGCTATATGTTCTCCCGGCATACATAGTCATTTGAAACAATCCTGTCGAATCGGACTTAAGATCGCACACCGGCCCTGAGAGATTAAAAGAAGTCGTTCGAACTGGGGAGTCGGTCGTCTCTGCCTTTTTTCTCTTCTCTAAAAGGTAACATCCAGCATAAAAGCCAGGGAATGCCATATCAAAGGTCTTTAACTCAGCTCCGACGACAGGCGAGCCGTCGTCCCAAACGACCTTTCCTTTGATCAATTGCTGTTCTAATGGCTTCGGCAGCTGCCACGTTAATCCCGTGATCCGGCTTCCGGCCTTGATCTCAAGAATTGACGCGACCGATCTATCGTTTCCGGAAGGATAAAAAGTCGTGGGGAAAGGACGATCAGGTTGAGGATTCGAATTGTAGTTGACGCTAAGAGTATATTTTCCCGCTGGAATTTCGTCGATCGAGAATTCACCGTTGGCATTCGAATCACTGCTCATTCCACCTAAATAGCTTCTAATTGCGTCGGCCGGCACGAGTTCGACACTGGCATTCGAAACCGGATCGCCCTCACTGTCTAGTAGGCGACCTGCGACAACGCTTCGATTTGACAACACGAAGTAGCTTTCTGCACATCCGCCTGACCTTAACTGCACAGGTTCAGCTTCAAAGGTGCTGGCCATAACAGCCTTCGGCGGAACGACGGGAGCGACTTTGTATGTTCCCGGCGGGACCGCTATCTGAAACCGGCCGTTGTCATTGGTCTTTGCAGTATATTTCCGGCCGCTAGAAGCTTCGGTAATCTCTATGCGAACGTCTTTGATAGGAGCGCGTTCCTCATCTATTGAGCGTTTCGCAAATTCCTCATAAACGGTCCCCAACAATTGGCCGTCTCCCTTCGAGCCCAACAATTTACGAAGTTCCGATATCTCCGTGGCGGAATACTGAACAGGCCGGTTGCCCGAACAAAAACCAGTTCCGTATCCGTCTTGTTTGCTTCCGCTGGCAAAAACGAGATATGTTTCGCCTATGGTAAATTCAACGTCACACGAGAACCCGCTCTTGTTTCGAACCCAAATGGAGCCCGTCGCTTCGTCGCCGGAAAAAACTTCAGTAACCTCAAAAACAGTCGTCTCAGTCTTGAACGAACTCTTTTGCTGCTTCTCAACGCGAACGGCTTTACCAACAAAGATCGTGTCGGACATATTGAAACGTTCGCACGTCGACGCTTTGCCGCACATGCAGGCGAAGACAGACGAAGCACTCGCTATCAAAAACAGAAATACGAAAGCAAAAGTAGTGACTCGAGATACGCCATTGCTAAAGATTCGGATATGGTTAGGAATCATGTTGCAATGCTAACACTTCTAGCGATATAGGTGATCAAACAAAGTTGATTTGTACCGGGTTCACCAAACGAGGCGGCTGCCACCCCTCCTAAGACAGGAGGGGAGCTGTTTTAGAATCACGACTCTCCAATCCGGCCCGGCAGCTGCTTCGGATTCAAAATTATTTTGCTAAACTGGTGGCACTATTTTCCGATTCGACGATCTCCCAGGCGTCTTCGGCCTTTAGCAACTTGCTCATTAGGGAAGCGTGGACTGCATGGCCGCTTTTTTCGGCTTTTATTTTGCCGAGGATCGGCATTCCGAGCAGGGCAAAGTCGCCGATGATGTCGAGGATCTTGTGGCGGACGAATTCGTCGGCGAATCGCAGCGGGTTTTCGTTCAGCATTCCATCGGGTGTCAGCACTATCGCGTTGTCGAGCGAGCCGCCGAGGGCAAGATTTGCCTTTCGCAGCATTTCTATCTCGTGGGTGAAGCCGAATGTCCTTGCCGAAGCGATCTCGCGGCCGAACGAACCGTTCTCGAACACGAAATGAAACGCCTGTTTGTTGATGAACGGGTGGGCGAAGTCGATAACACACTCGATCTCGTAGCGATCCGAAGGCTCGACCGACATCACGCGGTCGCCGTCCACATATTCAACCTTTTTCAGCACCCGAAAATATCGTCTCGGAGCATTTTGTTCGCTGACGCCGGCTTTTTGAATCAAATCGATAAACGTTTCGCTCGAACCGTCCATTATCGGGATCTCAATGTTATCCAGTTCGATAAAGCAATTATCCACTTCCGACCCCCGCAAAGCCGACAACAAATGCTCGCAAGTCGATAACACAACACCGCGCCGCATTAATGTCGTCGCGTAGCTGCAATGCGAAATGTATTCAACCGAGGCCGGCAGCTCAAAGTTATCCAGATCGGTGCGCACAAAGATATACCCCGTATTCTCCGGTGCGGGTTTAAGCGTGAGGTTTACCTCAACGCCGGTATGCAGGCCGATTCCGCTGATATTTATTGGCTGGGCGATGGTTGTTTGGTTCATTTGTTAGAGATTATCTTTACAAATGTCGTGCCAGGAACGTTCCCTTGTCTTTATTGAACAAAATGCTGTATTTGCCTCATCCATAACTTCGCGGATGTCGTTTTATAGCGACATAGCTGTGGCGCAATTTACTAATGTCGGTTTACAATCTACAATTGAACTTTGAACTAAGAAGGTGGTTGGAAAGCAAGGTTTTTGTCGCGTAGCGACTTAGCGAATTTAGCCGTGGGTTTCAACCCACGGTCAATTGCAAAAGAATTCCCGTCGCGTCAGCGACGACTGATGTTAAAGGTGTGATTCAGTTGCCGCTGACGCGGCAAGCTTAACAATCAACAATCCGTGGGTTAAAACCCACGGCTAAATTCATGTAATCGCTACGCGATAATAAAGCTTTTAAATTAGGTCTTCGAAAAATTAATGCACCGAGTATTATCCGCAACAGCTAATAATGACTTCACGTTGGAGCTGACTTTCAATGACGGATCGGTTCGTCTTTTTGACACCAAACCTTTTCACGACAAAGGAATATTCACCGATTTAAAGGATCTGGACTACTTTAAAGATTTCGAGATTATTTACGGCACCGTTCAATGGAAAAATGAACAGGATTTCGCCCCGGAACCGCTTTATATTGAGAGTGTCGAATTAGTTGAAGTTTAATTTTTATGGCAATTCAAACGGCGGGGCAGAAGACCGCGAAAATTACAAAGATCAGGGTTGAGAATCAGGCGACGTTTCTACTGCCGAAGGACACCGAGGACCACATAACTAAAATTCTCGATTTTCTTCCGATGGAACAGCTTCGCGGGATCGAAAAAGTGCGGCTGGTCGATTTTATAAACGATCCGCGGCTAAAGAATCTGGACACGCCGATCAAGGGCGACCTTCCGGGGCTTTATCATCCGCGGGCGGGTAACCAGGGTGCGTGGCTGGAAATGTCGATGGGAGCGCTTTTGCAGCCGACCGAAGGTTTTACAAAGAAATGGATGGCGAAAAGCTCGTTCAAAGGCAACCTGGCCGGGCTGATCTTCTCGCTCATCGGGCAGCATTATCATCTGACTCTGCGGCATTCGGTCAAGAAACAAAGCCTCGAGCCGCAAATTCGCCAGTACGCCGAAAAGAATTTGCGGGCGTGGAGCGAGAAGAATGCGACAAACAGTTTCCGTGCAAAACTCTTCAAACCGCTCCGCCCGACGATCGAGCGTTGGGCCAAATGGCTAAACAAGAAAGCCGCGCAGTCGCAGAAGAAATAGGCTTGTAAGAATTTGCCCGCGAATAACGCGAATGAGCGCGAATCGAAAGCCGTATATAAAATTCTTATTCGCGGATAAATTCTTAATACGAATGGATGACGCCATAAAAAGCCCGGTAAAGGAAACGGTCGAGAAAACGGAAGAGGCGGCCGTAGAGATCAGCCGCAACCCGTGGACGCAAAAACTTGCCCGCTTCGGCTTTTATTCGAAAGGTTTTTTGTTTATCGTGATCGGTGTGCTGGCGATCCTCGTGGCTTTGGGTTATCAATCCGGGAAGCTCGCCGATCCGACCGGAGCCCTGGCAACCGTTGCCCAATCGACGTTTGGTAAATTGCTTTTGGTTATCTTCGTTGCGGGGGCAATCGGACACGGGATCTGGAACATCCTGCGCGGAGTTGCCGATATCGACGACGCAGGAGGTAAAACTGTCGGCATTATAAAGCGGATCATTCCCGTTGGCGTCGGTATTTTTTATTTCGGATTGGCGTGGTCGGCATGGAGCATCGTCGCGGCTGCCCGGGTCTCTACTGAGAATGGTGAGGTGCAGAAAACGCTGGCAGCGATACTACTTGCTTTGCCATTAGGAGCGGTTTTGCTGTTCCTGATCGGCCTGACCGTAATGGGTGCCGGAGTTCACGAGTGCTACAGCGGTTTTAGCGGGAAATTTCGTGAGAACTTCAAAGAGTACAAGATCGGAAATTATTTCAGCAGTGAAATAATCACCGTTCTCGGCATTTTGAGTTTTACGGCCCGGGCTTTAATTCTGTTGCTGATGGGCTACTTTTTTATTACCGCAGCCTTTGCGTCAGATGCCAACGAAGCTGTTGGAATTGACGGAGTTTTGCTGACGCTGGCTCGAACTTATTACGGAAAAACAATTTTATTTGTAACGGCGGCGGGCCTCGTTTGCCACGGCATTCTTTCTCTATACGAAGCGAAATACCGCCGTCTCTGCTAAAAATACGATGAAATACTGGTTGGTCAAACAAGAACCCGAAGCGTACTCTTTTGACGATCTCGTCAAAGACGGCAAAACCGATTGGACCGGCGTGCGAAACTTTCAGGCCCGCAATAACCTGAAGGAAATGAAAAAGGCCGACAAAGTGCTGTTCTATCATTCCGTTTCCGAAAAAGCGGTTGTCGGCACTGCAAAGGTCTCGAAAACGGCATTTCCCGATCCGACGGACGAGAAATGGATCGCGGTAGAGATCGAACCTGTAAAAAAACTTAAAACACCGGTGACGCTTGAACAGGTCAAAGGCAACAAAGCTCTGGCAAACATCGCCCTGGTCAGACAGTCGCGTTTATCCGTAATTCCTCTTACGTCAGACGAGTACGAGGAGATCCTCAGCATGTCCAAATAAGGGACGCGGACGCTGCCGGAACGCAGGCACATTGCCTGCTCACGAGGTCCGCGAACGCGTAACTTTGACGCAAAGAGCGCGCGTTGCTAATAGGTAGTTCGCGTTGAACGCTCATTGCAGGCAAGGGTGCCTGCGTTCCAATTTTATGCTAAAACAAGCCGTTGCACATTACCACGAACTTCTGCTCGATCCCGTTATCGCCGAAGAATCGCTAAAAATCCTCGACGACAGCTTAGAAAGAAACAAGCTGATATTCGGCGGCCGGCGGTTGACTCCGTATTTGCGCCCGCATTTCGTGACCGAAGCCGATTGGTCGATGATCCAAACGACCTGTGGGATCATTTGGAGCGCACTGCAAAAAGTAAAGGACGCGGCGGTCGCCGATGATGCGATGCTCACCGAATTAGGCTTTTCCGGCATCGAACGCGAACTCGTCAAGATCGATCCCGGCTACAGCCAGGTTTCGCCGACATCGCGGCTCGACTCATTTTTGACCGAGGGAGCTTACAGCTACGTCGAGCTAAACGGCGAGAGCCCCGCCGGAATTGCGTATGCAGATTCGGCGACCGCGATCTTTCAAACGCTGCCGGTAATGCAGAAATTTGCGGAACATTATGAAGTTCGCGAGCTTTGCGGCCGGCCAAAAATGCTGGAAGTTTTATTGAGTTGCTACGAAGAATTTCTCGGCAAAAAAGCCGAAGAAGATCCGGTCATCGCTATCGTCGATCTGAAAGACCTGCCGACGATAAAGGAATTCGAGCTATTCCGCGATTATTTCGAATCGCAGGGCTACACGTCATTGATATGTTCACCTGATGAATTAGAATTCGATAACGGGCATCTTTATTTCGGCGGCGTTAAGATCGACATCGTTTACAAACGCCTGCTCGTCAACGAATATCTGCCCATCATGGAAGCTCAGCCCGCATTGCTCGACGCCTACCGTGCCGGAGCGATCTGCATGGTCAACAGCTTTCGCGGAAAATTGGTGCATAAAAAAGCGATCTTCGCGATTTTGACCAACGAAAAATACGCCCACTTATTTAGCGACATCGAACTTGCCGCGATCGGAAAACATATTCCCTGGACGCGAAAATTCCGCGAGGAACGAACTCTTGTGAGAACCGAAAGCGATAGCGACGGGGTTTCTTCTGTCGAGATCGATCTGGTAGATTGGACCCGCAAAAATCCGCACAAACTCGTCCTCAAACCGAACGACGATTACGGAGGCCACGGCATTTTTATCGGCTGGAATTCGACCGAAGCCGAATGGGAAACCGCAATTCAGGCCGCACTCGCCGATGGCGATTATCTCGTCCAGGAACGCGTAAAGACCGCCAAGGAATTTTTCCCGACATTGGTAGACGGCGGCGATAAATTTCACATGGTCGAGCAACTCGTCGACCTCGACCCGCTTCTATTCAACGGCGTCGTCGGCTCGGC
>JACMMN010000237.1 GCA_014379075.1 Pyrinomonadaceae bacterium
AAGCGATTTATATCAGGAAGTAATTTTAGAGCATAACAAGAATCCGCGAAATTTTCGTGAGATTGCGGATGCGGACCAGTACGCGGATGGGAAGAATCCGTTGTGCGGCGATGCGTTGCGGGTTTATGTCGATTTTGAGGGCGATACTGTTAAATACGTTGCGTTCAAAGGTTCGGGCTGCGCGATATCGAAGGCTTCGGCGAGCATTATGACGCAGGTCGTCAAAGGGAAAACGAAGCAGGAAGCGGAGTCGCTTTTTGATGAATTTCACCGGATGGTGCTGGGCGAGCTTGATGAAGAAACGGAAGAGAATTCGCTCGGAAAGCTGAAAATCTTTGCCGGTGTTCGTGAATTTCCGGCTCGCGTAAAATGCGCTTCGCTTAGCTGGCATACTTTGAATGCGGCTCTGCATGGTGAAGAAGAAATTTCCACGGAGTAATGAAACAGGATATACAGACAAGGGCGGATATTGAATTCTTACTGACGGAATTCTATAAAATTACAATTCATGACGAAATGATCGGGCATCATTTTGATGATCTAGACCTCCAATCGCACCTGCCGATAATCGTCGATTTCTGGGAAAAGATCTTATTCGGCAAGCCGGTGTATTTTAATAATCCCCTAGCGGTTCATCAAAAGCTGCACGAGAAGTTTCCGTTAAAATTCGAGCATTTTGTCCGCTGGGTCGAGATCTTCAGCCAAATTGTCGATCGATTGTTCGAAGGCGAAATGGCGGATGCGGCAAAGTTGCGGGCAAAGATGATCGGACATAACCTGAATCAGCGTTTGAACGGCGGCGTGCATATTCAGAATAGTTTGTAGTTTTGTGCGACTTCGTTAAAATCCGCTACTTGCGCTGCGATCCATTCACTGTCCCTTCCTAATTCTTTCGCGACAATTTCGGCTACACGCGGAGCGATATCGATTGCCGCTTGTGCGTTCAGAAACAACACACGAGTTCGGCGGGCCAAAACATCTTCGGCCGTCTGCGCCATTTCATTTGTTACGCTCCAAACGATCTCGGCCTCGCAATACGGCAGATCTTTGTGAAGTTTTTTCTTTAGCTCCGGCCGCTCGTCGATGAGAGCCTGAATGCCATCCGCGTCCGAACCATAAATTGCCAGATCTTCGCTGCTCAAATTTTCCGAATAACCGTGAATTTTCAAATCAGCCGTCGCCGATTTTCGGCTCGGCAAGTCTGCTTGAATGATTGCCCGATCAATCGTATCTTCAGCCATTTTGCGGTAAGTCGTCCATTTTCCGCCGGTGATTGTGAGCAACCCGGCTTCGTCAATTTCGATCAGGTGTTCGCGTGAAAGAGTGGAAGTTTTTTTGGTGCGTTCGGATCTAATAAGCGGCCGAATTCCGACAAAGATGCTCAAAATATCGCTCCGTTTCGGAATTTCGGACAAATAATTACCAGCGGTTTCGAGAATGAGATCGATCTCGGCATCTAAAGCTTTTGGCTCAAGTTCGGCTTTATCTGTTGGCGTGTCAGTCGTTCCGACGACCAGATGCCCGTGCCACGGAATTGCAAAAAGCACTCGACCGTCACTCGTTTTCGGGATCATCAACACGCAATCGCGTGAAAGGAATTTACGGTCGAACACAAGATGAATGCCCTGGCTAAAGGTGATGATGTTTTCGGCACCGGCGTCGGATAGTTTTCGGATCGAATCACTAAAAGCTCCAGTTGCGTTGATGATAACTTTCGCCTTGACGGTAAGCTTTTCCGAGCTTTCCAGATCTTCGAAAACAACTCCGGCAATCTGTCCGGCTTGGCCTTTAATCAGCGAATCGACTTTGGCGTAATTCAAAACATCGGCTCCTTGTTCTTGAGCCGTCGTTGCCAGATTTATTAATAAGCGGCTGTCATCGAATTGACCGTCAAAATACAAAACTCCGCCGCGAAGACCTTTTGTTTTTATACTCGGCAGCCTTTCGATAGTTTCTGTCGCCGCTAGAAGCCTGGATTTTCCAAAGCTGTATTTACCGGAGAGAAGATCGTAGATTTTCAGCCCGGTTCCGTAAAATACTTTTTGCCATAGCGAATAACACGGAACTATAAATGCCGTTTTCTTAACAAGATGAGGAGCATTCCTGTATAAAATTCCGCGCTCTTTTAAGGCTTCACGAACGAGTTTAATATTTCCTTGCGCTAAATAACGGACTCCGCCGTGGACGAGTTTTGTGCTGCGGCTCGAAGTGCCTTTGCCGAAATCGTGCTGTTCAAGCAGCAGAACATCAAACCCGCGCGCCGCTGCATCGACCGCACAGCCAATGCCGGTTGCCCCGCCTCCGATGATGACGATGTCCCAAGGCTCTTCATGTGTCTTAATGCGGTTGAGAATTTCGTAGCGATCCATCAAGCTAGATTTTCACCTGAAAGCCTTAAGTTCGCAAAGCAGATTAGTATTTGCATGTTTCGTTTCACCTCACACAGCGTGTTTCAGTGAAACATGAAACAAATTGTTCGTTATTTCCCGACTTGTAAAATAACCTCTATGCAACGACAATCTTTTTCGAAGTATGAACGAATCCGCTGAAAACGAAGCAGGAAATCATTGGCCTCTGACCTTGAATTTCGCCGTCGTTGCAGCAATGGTACTGGTGCTTTATTTCCAGGGCCGTGTTTGGTGGTGTAAATTCGGCGACTACGCGATCTACGTCAACGAAGCGTGGAACAGCAGCCACACATCACAGCATTTATTCGATCCTTATTCCTTTACGCATGTCCTTCACGGCGTGCTGTTCTTTTGGCTGAGCGGGTTGATCTTTTCCAGACTTTCAATTCAGTGGAAGTTTTTTATCGCGACATTCGTGGAAGCCGCGTGGGAAGTTTTTGAAAACACGAATTTTATTATTGGAAAATATCGAGAGAATACTGCCTCGCTCGACTATTTTGGAGATTCGATAGCTAACTCATTTGGTGATCTTGCAGCTTGCGTGATCGGTTTTTTGGTCGCTTACAAATTAGGCTGGTGGCGGTCGCTGATCTTTTTCATTCTGGTCGAAATATTTCTGCTTTTCTGGATCCGCGACAGCTTGGTGGTGAATATTGTGATGCTGGTTTATCCGCTCGATTCAATTAAACATTGGCAAATGAATTTTTGAGGGGAATTGACCGCAAAAAAGGCAAAGGAGCCACAAAGAATATTCATTGTTTTGCGCCTTTTTTGCGGCTAAGAATCATCTCTCGCCTCGTGCGGCTTCGACCTTTGATTCCATTAAGACGCCTAATTTTCTTGCTCCAGGCTGGTCGAAAGTTTCCATTGTGCGCAAGGTTTCATCGAGAATGCGAAGCTGGAATTCGGGCCAATCAGGTTTTCCCGCGACCGAGCCGAATTCGCCGGCATAATAGGCGGTTCGCGGCGGACGGATGCGGTCGACGGCCGCCGGATCGACGGAGATCATTATCGTCGGAATGCCTTTTTCCTCCAGTCCGCGGGCGACAATTCCCAGGGTTTGGTGACAGAGAGGCGATGCGGGGATCAGAAGAGCGGCCTGGACCTCGTAACGGGCGAGGCGTTCGGCAAGCTTCGGAGTCAGGTCTTCGGCAACGAGGCGGGCATTCGGGATATGGCTGCTGAGGCTCCACCAGGTTTCGTTCAGCTTACCGATCACTGCATTTGCCTGGTATTCGAGAAGGCGGTCGACGGGAATTTGAGAATTCCGGTCCTGCTGAACGGCGGCCGGATCGTAGCCTTTTGCGGCGTAGCGGAGATCGGATGCTTCGACCTCTATCGGAATTTCCTTGATCGAAGCATCACCGTCCTTTGAATCGGTTTCGAACGGAGTTGTGCCGTCAATGTATGCTCCGGCGGACGAGATCAGAGCCAAATTCATCATCGGCAGGGCCCGGCGGACCGGCGTAAAAGGCGTATTAATATTTTCAATAAATGGGTAACCCGATAGCTTTTCGTTGCCGTTCCAGCGCGCAAAACGATTAGAAAATTCCGGTAATTTTTCGATGATGGCCATAACTGTTATTTCTTAAATTCTTTATCAAAATCGAAAGGATCGGTCGTAGTAAGTTTTGCCGCCGGGCTAAATTTTCTGTTCGAGATAATGAAAAATGCGATCAATGCGGCCCCCATTCCCGCCATCAGGACCCAAACGGAATATTCGTGCAAATTATTAAACTGAATTTTCAGCGGGTCGTCGGCCGCGACCTCGTCGATAGGGCGGCCCATTTGAGCGCGAACGGATAAAAGCATCAACCCGATCACAAACTGCCCGACGGCGCACGCAGCGGCTATCAGCAGCAGCATAAAACGCTCGGCCCATAGCCAAATCCGGTTTGCATTCTTGTGAATGAGAAGCGATGTCAGGAGCAGGATCAGGGCGATTGCGAGTCCGGAGTAATTGAGGACCGACAGCGTTCGGTTAACGACGGCACCCGCCATTTCACGAGCAGGAAGCACCGCAAACGCACTTTGAGCAACGGCGATAAAAAAACACGCGGCACCGAGCCACAACCCGATGAGCAAAAGCCGAATGTCCGATAAAAACTTCATAGCAAAACCGTATAAAACAAGACGCTATTATGGCGTTTCTGGAAAAAAAGGGCAAAAGCGAAAGTAGAAATACAAGGAGCTTAATGTGGCTCTAACTTGATTTCAGCGACGGCTATATTCGATACTTTCCTAGTAAGACAAGTTTTGAATCATTTTATTGTGTGACGATGAATCAACGTCCGAAATTCAAAATCCTAAAATTACAAAATCAATGCAAAACGAAGATGAACATCCACCAAAGGTCAGCGGTCTTGCAAGCAAGCTTTCTCACGATATGCGTTCACCGATAACGAGTATTCAGGGCTTTGCGGAACTTATGCTGAAGGATGATGCGATCACGGGCCAGTCGCGTGAATTTTTGAACATTATAATCGAAGAATCGCGATCGATCTCGGCGATGCTGAATAAATTTTCATCGGCCTTAGAACGATCAGCTTAAAAACGAGAATAGCTTTCGAACAAAGTCGGTCAGAACCGTTTGATATTGAGCGAGATCTTATTAATAAAGAGTTCCGCGGCTGAGACATCGCCGAAGATCTTCGATGCCCGGCTATAAAACGCGGCCTTTTCGATCAGGCGGGGCATTTTTGACAGGGCATATTTCACGCCGAAATGCTTCACGCCTTCAACGTTGCGGGAATGCTGCCTGTAGAGCACGGCCGGGTCTGAAAGATAATCGATCTGTCCGTATTTAGCGACATTGGCTGCTATCCAATGATCGTGCATCATTCCGGGGAGAGCGAAGGGCAGGATCACCGAAACAGCCGCTTTATTTACCATCAAAGTGCAGCCCGTGACGACGTTTTGAGCCAGGATCTTCTTCCAATCACGGCAAAGATCGGGATCGAGCTTTTGATGTTTCCAGAATGATTCACTTATTACATCCAGCTTTTCATCCACCACCGTAAGATCCGTGAAAACCGCCAGCGGTGTCTCTTCGCGGTATTTTTCGGACATCTCGCTCATTTTGCCCAGCGTCCGGGAAATCTTGTCCGGCAGCCACACATCATCCTGGTCGGAAAGCATGAAAAGCGGAGCCTCGCTCAAGGCAGCCAGCGACATGAACGAAGCGGGAGCTCCAAGATTTTCCCGTTCATCAACAATGTAAATAATTCTCGAATCCTTAGACGCATAGCCATTGATGGTCGCAACAGTATCATCCGTCGATCCGTCATCTCGAATAAGCAGCCGGAAATCGGAATGGCTTTGACCGAGGATCGAATCGATCTGCGGCCCGAGAAAAGCGGCTCCGTTATAAGTGGACATCAGGATATCGATCATTTTATCTGTCTCAGAGTATGCCAAAGCCGTCTTGAATCTCAAACTTAAATGACCTATCTTGAACTATTGCAAACTCAGTCAAAACTGAAAGAACATGTCGTTAGCATACAGAGTGTCAAAATATAACCGGGAGAGAAAATGGAAAATTTTCTTAAAGGAGATCGACCCTAAGCCTGAGATGAGCGTGCTCGATGTTGGATACTCTGCCAATGAAATGTCGGAAACGGACAATTTTATCGAGAAGTTTTACCCATACCCGCAAATGCTGACAGCCCTGGGTTTAGAAGATCCTGCAAACTTTAGAAAAATGTATCCGCAGGTCGAATGTTTGCAGTACGACGGCACTCGATTTCCGTTCGAGGACCAAAGTTTTGATGTATGTTGGTCGAATGCCGTTATTGAGCATGTCGGAACGAGAGAGCAGCAGCTAAATTTCATTCGCGAGACAAAAAGAGTCGCGAAAAGGGTTTTTTTTACAACACCAAACAGATATTTCCCCGTCGAGGTACATACTCGTACGCCGCTGCTGCATCTGATGCCCAAGTCAGTGTTTGAAAGCTATCTCAGATTCATCGGAAAAGGATGGGCGACAGGCAGTTATATGAATCTTTTGTCGTCGGGAGAAATAAAAACGCTTTTACAAGAAGCAAATATCACCGAATTTGAAATTATCAAAAACCGTCTCATGGGGTTCTCCCTGGATTTTGTGGTAATTATAAATTCCGGGGAAAATTAATGCCGGGCCCTTCATAGGCTCAGGCCTTGTGTGCGGCAAGAACTAACGCAATAGTTACTAATAAAAAATGCATCTCGCAATTCTCGGCACTCGGGGCATCCCCGCAAACTACGGCGGGTTCGAAACCTTTGCCGAAGAACTCTCGACGCGGCTGGTCGCCCGCGGGCATGAAGTGACCGTTTATTGCCGTTCACATCACATTGAGCCGGGAAAGTCGGAACACGAAGGCGTGAAGTTGAAGGTCCTGCCGACGATCAGGCATAAATATTTGGACACCATCACGCATACTTTTCTTTCGGCGCTAAATGCCGTTCCCAAACGCTTTGACGCCGTTTTGATCTGCAACGCGGCAAATTCGCCGTTCATTCCGATCCTTACGTGGACGCGGACGCCGGTAGCGGTGAATGTCGACGGGCTGGAGCGAAAACGAAAAAAGTGGAATTGGCTTGGCCGGCTTTATTACAGGATAGGTGAAAAAGCGTCGGTTTGGTTTGCAACCGAAGTGGTCACCGACGCCAAGGTGATACAGGACTATTACTCGACCGAATACGGTGCGGCGACGACGATGATAGCCTACGGGGCGAACGTCGAGCGTCGTCCGGATCCGAAGGCAATCGAAGAATACGGGGTCGAGCCGCATAGCTATATCCTTTACGTGTCGCGCCTCGAGCCGGAAAATAACGCGGCGATGGTGATCGAAGCTTTCAAAAAAGTACGGACCGACCTGAAACTGGTCATCGTCGGCGATGCTCCGTACGCGGACGAATATAAAAAGCTGCTGATGTCTCTCGCGTCCGGCGATGAGCGAATAATTTTCACCGGTTTCGTTTTCGGTGCCGGGTATAAGGCACTGCAGCAAAATGCCTATACCTACGTTCACGCGACCGAGGTAGGCGGGACGCATCCGGCCCTGATCGAGGCGATGGGCTACGGAAACTGCGTGCTAACCTACGATACGCCGGAGAATATGGAAGTAGCAGGCGACGCTGCAATATCGTTTTCAGGCACTGATGACCTCGCCGAAAAGCTGCAAACCGTCGCAGATGACGAAGAGATCGTAGGGAGATTCAGAACCCAGGCACAGGAAAGAATTCGCGAAGCATACAGTTGGGACAATATTACGGACCAATACGAACGTCTGTTTTCAAAGATGGCGGGCCTCGGATGATAAGAAAGTTAAAAAAGGCGTGGCTCATCCTTCGCAGGAACGGGCGGCAGGGTTTATACCGCCGTGTGTTATGGCACTACCGTCTGTATCGTTGGAACAAGGTTTATCAGAGATGGATACAGGAACACGACACGCTCAGCGAAGACGATTGCCGGCAGATCAAACTTCGGATCGGCCGGCTTTCGTCAAAGCCTCTGATCTCTGTCCTGATGCCTGTCTACAATGTCGAAGAAACATGGCTGCGGAAGGCGATCGAATCGGTCGTAGCCCAAATTTACCCGCATTGGGAGTTTTGCATTGCCGACGACGCTTCGACAAAACCGCATATCAGAAAAGTTCTGGAAGAATACGCCGCCAAAGATGAACGCATAAAAGTCGTGTTTCGGGAACAAAACGGCCATATTTCAGCCGCCTCCAACTCTGCCCTCGAGCTTGCGACCGGCGAATTCACCGCCTTGCTCGACCATGATGACGAACTTTCAAAACACGCATTATATCTCGTCGCGGAAGAGGTAAATTCGCACCCGGAAACGGAAATGATCTACAGCGACGAAGATATGATCGACAGCCGCGATAAACGCAGCGAGCCCAAATTTAAGCCTGACTGGAGCCCTGATCTTTTCTATTCCTTGAATTTGATCACGCATTTATCGGTATATCGTACAAGCACGCTGCGTAAAGTCGGCGGACTTAGGATCGGGGCCGAAGGAAGCCAGGATTATGATCTGGCCTTGCGGATCACGGACGAAATTTCGCCGTCGAAGATTCGTCATATCCCGTATATCCTATATCATTGGCGTGCCATTAGCGGTTCGGTCGCTCTCTCATCGGACGAAAAACCCTACGCCCACGCCCGCGCCCGGCAAGCGATCGAAGCACATTTTGGACGGAAAGGCATTGCCGCAAAATCCATTCAGGGATATGGCGAACTGCACCGCGCGGTCTACGATCTTCCGAACGATCCCCCGCTTGTCAGCATAATTACGACAGACGGCCATCTTCCGTCCCTGCTCAACAGCCTGTTTTCAACTACTGATTACAAACCCTACGAAATAATTATCATCACTCGCGGCCCCGAGAATGACTTAACAAGCGATAAACGGGTGCAAGTAATTGATTGCAATGGAGAAACGCATTATTCGTCATTAAATATTGCGTCAAGAAAAGCTTCCGGATCGGTGCTTTGCTTTATTGACGGGTCGACGATCGTAAGATCGGGTGATTGGCTGCGGGAACTGGTCAGCCAGGCAATACAACAAGAAATCGGCGCCGTGGGAGCAAAGATCTTTTATCCCGGCGGGAAGATCAAACACGCGGGTTTAATAACCGGTATCCGAAATAATATCGGCAGAGCCCATTACAAATTTCATAAGCAGGACATGGGAAATTTTATGCGCCTGCACGTAACGCAGAACTTCGCGGCAGTTTCTGCTGAATGTTTGACTATTCGTAAAGAGGTGTTCGACAGTGTCTGCGGTTTCGATGCGGAAAATTTTCCTTCGGCTTATGGGGATGTTGACTTGTGTCTCCGGCTTCTCGAAAAGGGTTATCGAAATGTCTGGACGCCGTGGGCGGAACTGATTCAGTCGAATGAGCCGGCCGAAGGAAATGAAACGGAGCTCGCACGTCTTCGAGAGAAATGGACGAAATATTTCGTCAATGACCCGTATTTTAATCCAAATTTTTCGAATGAGAGCGACGATTTCACCTTATCATTTCCGCCGCGGACCGGGAAGTTTTCTTTATAGTTTATGAGAACAACGCAAAAGTGACGACGCAAAGGAGACCGCCGAATAGTCGCCTTCTATTTTGAAACGTGAAAGCTGAAACCGCGATCAAAAATTCGATCGGTTCCAAGCGGCTGCCGGAGCCGAACCGGGCGCCGCGATGGGTCATGCCGTTTGTAAAGGCGGCGGTCTTTGCGGTTGATGGCGTATTAGCGGCGGCGAGTTTTCTTCTGGCCTTTAAACTTCGTGAAGGCGACGCCGTATTGTCGACAACCGCATGGGCTTGGTCAAAGGAATTCGTGCCGTATGCCGGAATTCTTTATTTCGCCGTTCTGATTCGGCTTGTAATATTATCGTATCAAAGGGTTTACAGGTATCACGGGGCGTTCTCCTACACGCAGGAAGCGACCAAGATCTTTAAGGCTGTGGCAGTGAGTTCGCTGTTGACGGTCGCGTGGGCGTTCTTGTTTCGCGGCGGGTTTGCGTTTAGAGAATTTTCATATTCGCGCGGCGTTTTCGTTTTTGATTTTGTGATCGCGTTCGCAATATTTACCGTTTTCCATCTCGGACTGCGCTTCGCACAGGCCCAATTCCGAAAACGCGAGATCAACCTTATTCCGACGCTGATCGTCGGCACAAACGCGGAAGCGAAACAGACGATCCGTGAGTTGACCGAAAGGCGTGAACTCGGATATCGCGTTACCGGCGTTGTTGCCGCTGAATTCGCTGACGGTAGATCAACCAGGTCTGACTTCGAGCAAGATTTTCCGGGATTCGATGTCGTCGGAAATATGGACGATCTTCCCGTTTTGATACGCGAACTCGCAATTCAGGAAGTCATCATCACCGATAACACTTTACCGAGCGAAAAACTTTTCGACGCGATGATGAGCGTTGGCCGGAAACAAAAGGTTGAATTCCGGTTTGCGCCGAGCCTGTTTAACCTGCTGCCGCAAAAGACGAGCGTCGAGCAGATCGGCGTTTTGCCGATGGTCAGGCTTTTTCGCGAGCCGCTTTCAGAAGCCGAGAGGTTCGTTAAACGGCTATCGGATATTGTGATTTCAGCCATCGCGATAATTCTATTGTCGCCTTTCTGGCTGATCGTTTCGCTTATTATTAAATTGGATTCGCGCGGTTCGATCCTATTTCGCCAGGAACGCGTCGGCATGGACGGCCGCATCTTTCTTTGTTATAAATTTCGATCGATGGGCGCAGATTCCGATGACGAGCTGCATCGACAGGCGTACCGGCATAATATAGAAGGTTTGGCCGAAGCCAACGCCGGTGACGGAGATAAGCCGGTGTTCGGCAAGGTTAAGGACGATCCGAGGATAACGAATGCCGGGAAATATCTGCGGCGTTCGAGTTTTGACGAGCTGCCGCAGATACTGAACGTGTTAAAAGGCGACATGAGTATTGTCGGCCCGCGTCCGCCGATTCCGTACGAGGTCGAAGAATACGATATGTGGCACCGCAAAAGGCTCGATATGAAGCCGGGCATTACAGGCCTTTGGCAGGTGTCGGGGAGAAGCAGGCTGACATTCGACGAAATGGTGCGGATCGACCTTTTTTATATCGAAAATTGGTCGCTTTGGCTTGATCTAAAGATCATTTTTCTAACGCTTCCGGCGATATTCCGCGGCGACGAAGCACGATAGATAAAGTGGCCCCGGTTTACGCCTCAATGACTATTAGCCGACATTTAATCGAACTCTCGCAAATTTTAGAGGCTGCCGGAATCGACGATCCGCTTCGCGAGGCATCGTCGCTGCTCGGATTCGCAATTAATAAGGATAAAACTTTTATATTTGCCCATCCGGAATACGAGCTCACCGAAATAGAAGCCGCACTTTTTCGCACCAGCGTTCAGCGCCGTGCCGGCCGTGAACCGTTTCATTACATTGTCGGCCGCAAAGAATTTTTTGGCCTCGATTTTGAGGTCACGCCGGATGTCCTTATCCCGAGGCCCGAAACCGAAATGCTGGTTCAGCATTCAATAGAAATCCTGAGCGAAATAGAAGATCCGGTTTTTTGTGAGGTCGGCGTGGGGTCAGGCTGTATAGCCATATCCATGCTGCATGTCGTCCAAACGGCTTCTGCTGTCGGGCTTGAGATATCTGAGGGCGCGATCGCAGTTGCAAAGAGGAATGCTGAAAGGAATGATGTCGCGAACCGGCTAAATTTATGTCACTCTAACGTCTATTCGGCGTTAAAAAAAGAGCGGTTCGACCTTATCGTTTCGAACCCGCCATATGTTCCCGCAGCTGATATTGCCGGTCTACAACCGGAAGTCCGCGATTTTGAGCCGCACGGGGCCTTGACCGATGGCACCGAAGGGCTTTTGATAATTGAAACCATCGTGGAAAGGTCGCCTGAATTTCTTCAGTCCGGCTGTTTTCTGATAATGGAGATAGGGATCAGGCAAGCTGACAATGTAAAGCGTTTGTTTGATCCGTCAATTTGGCAAGCCGTCGAGATCTTACCGGATTTTCAATCGATTCCCCGAATGGTTCGGGCGCGACTGCGGTGAGCTGAAACTTTTGCAGATCGGCGTCGTAAAAAGAGTATAACATCTTGAGAAACTTGCCTTTTTGTGATAAACGGAGTTACTATAAGGCTCGCAACAAGAGAATTATTTGAAGTTACGGTATAAACGGGAAAGCCTCAGTTTTTGGAGTTCGGCTTCGAATCTAGCCAGCGAACTTCGGAAGTATTTATCCTTTTGATAGTGGGAGGTCATGTTATGCTTAACGGGTTAT
>JACMMN010000238.1 GCA_014379075.1 Pyrinomonadaceae bacterium
CTCGGGCGATCATGGCGAACCTATTGACACTTTGAATCTTGAACGGCTTGAAGTCATAAAAGGCCCGGCTACACTTCTTTACGGCTCAAACGCGATCGGCGGAGTCGTAAATGCCATCACTGGTGACGAAGATGATGCTCATCCTGGATTTAGAGGCAATTTCTCCGCTCTCGGTGCTAC
This sequence comes from Pyrinomonadaceae bacterium, assembly GCA_014379075.1. Lineage (GTDB taxonomy): Bacteria > Acidobacteriota > Blastocatellia > Pyrinomonadales > Pyrinomonadaceae > OLB17. Next base: position 181 of record JACMMN010000238.1, read on the forward strand.
AAACAATCGTCAGGGCGGTGTCTCGGGCGGCGTCGAATATGGATACAAGAAATTCCTTTTCAACGCGGCGGGAAGCTTTTTGAATGAGGGTGATTTCCGTTCGCCACTCGGCCGAATACCAAATTCTGCGTCGCGAGCCAAAGGCGGCAATTTCGGATTCGGCTATTATTCTGACAAGTATTTTCTTCACGGTGGTTTCAGTATTGACCGCAGGCGATACGGCGTCCCTTACGCACCGCTTTTTGAGGAAGGCGAATTTTTGAGCGGGGATTGTGATAAGGACCCAGATCCACTCGATCCCTGCAGATTGGATATTTTCGCTATCCGCGATGAGTTTGCCAACAGTCTGCCGGACGAGCCCGATGAGGCGATCGATCTGCGTCTGAGGCGTAACAACTATCGTTTCCGCGGCGGTTTCCGCGACGTCAAAGGTCCGATCCAGCAGGGTAATTTCTCATTAGATTACACCGACTACATGCATGAAGAGATCGAAACCGCCGACGGTGTAGATGAGGTTGCGACAACATTTTTCAATGATGTATTTTCCTATCGAGCGGTCTTTCAACAAGCCAAGTATAAAGGTTTGACTGGGCGTTTCGGTTTCGAAGGCTTTCGTCGTGAGTTTCAGATCATTGGTGCGGAACAATTGATCGACGGCAAAGTCGATCACAATAATTTTGCTGTATTTGGACTTCAGGAAGTAAGTTTCGACCGGGTCGCTCTCCAATTCGGAGGCCGCGTCGAAAATAACCGGTATCGTCCGGAAAATCCATTAAATATCAACCGCGATTTCACTGGATTCTCAGGTGCTGCGGGGATTCGAATCCGTCTTTGGGAGGGAGCTTCGTTCGTAACGAACTTCAATTCATCCTATCGTGCCGCGGCTCTCGAAGAACTTTACAATAATGGCCCTCACCCTGGCACTGTCACTTTTGAGGTCGGGAATCAGAATCTGACCCGCGAACGTTCCAACGGCATCGAGTTCAGCTTACGACAAAACTTCAAACGTGTTCGTCTGAATGGAAGTTTCTACCACTACGACATTGATAATTTCGTCTACCTTGCTCCGCAGGACGAAAACGGAGACGGCTTTATCGACGTTGAAGACGGTTTGCCGGTAGCCGACTACTTTCAGAATGATAGCCGCTTTACAGGGTTTGATTTTACTGCTGATTTCGACATCACCAAATACTTCGGAGCCTTCGTCAACGCAGATATCGTGAGAGCGAGGCTGAAGGGAATTGATGTCGCCCTTCCGCGCATCACTCCGGCTCGACTACGTACCGGCCTCGATGTTCGTTACAAAGGTTTGAGCGTCAGACCGGAGCTGTTGTTTGCGGGTAAAAAGGATATCGACAACATCTTCACGCTGGAAACGCCCACAGCAGGTTACACACTATTTAATGTGAATGCGTCCTACGTCTACGCCAAAGAAAAGTACGCCCACATTTTTACGGTCGGCGGAACAAATCTGAGTGACAAACTCTATCGTAATCACCAGAATTTCATTAAAGACATTCTTCCGGAACAGGGCAGAGGTCTACGGGCGTCATATACGATTCGATTCTTCTAACGAGTTGATTCACCACCGATCAGAAGGCGCGCTGGTACTTCACCGGGGCGACTTTTTTTGCTTATGATTCGTGATTTGATTGACGGACCAATCCCGCTTTTGATCTGGGCTTCCAGCACGATTGGTCTTGCGATGCTGTTCTACTTTACAGCTAAATACGGTCTGCGCGGATTCAAATTCACAGACAAGGACATAAAGGAGTCCGGCTTGAATCGTAGGCGCCGTCGCTTTCTGAAGGTAAAAGTTGAAGCGGAAACGATCTCAAAAGAGAATCCGTTTCTAACATTCACTCATCTTCGAGAAACGATCAGATTGGTCAAACGGAATTGTCCTTGGGAAATCCGAATTGGAGCAACAGCGTGTGGTTGGGCGAGCCGGAAAAAGCGGCGGCGGAGCGAAAGTTTTTCGAGCTTTGGGCGGCCAATTTCAAATGTCCCGCCTACGCCTCTTCTAGCAACAATAAGTTACAATCTTCCTCTTTCCCAATAGCTCAATCATTCTGCAATCATGATATGACAGTGTTCGACGTTTGATCGCGAATAACCTAATAGTGGTATTCAAGGACTCCTGTAATTAGTGATGTAGGAATGTGTTGAAGCAGTTACTATTTCATAGGGATTGGTGATTGAGTTCTTAAATTAAACTGTATTCTAATGTAACAGAGTAAATATATCGGATTTAAACGGGGCTATCGGTGAAATGAGCAAACGTTCGAGATTTGTCAGGATCTTACCAAAACATGGTACTTGCTCGAGGATGGTTTACCCGAATTCCGTCAAGTGTTTTCTAAACGGATTTCTACTTTTGGTTCTCGGCTGCCTGACGGTATTCGCTTTACCTCGCGATCGATCTATATTTCAGTTTCATCATACAGCATGGACTGCAAAGGATGGTGCTCCGAGTCAGATTAGTGCATTCGCCCAAACCACAGACGGGTATCTGTGGATCGGATCAGCTCTCGGTCTATTCCGCTTTGACGGAGTCACGTTCGAACAGTACGAACCTCCGGGTGGCGTTCAGCTTCCTTCCCATAACATCTACACCTTGATGGCGACCCCGGACGGCGGTTTGTGGATCTCGTTCCGTCCATCTGGACTCGGCTTCTTGAAAGACGGCGAGCTAAAAATTTTCACCCGTCCCGAAGAATTGCCGGCGTCCCAGGTTTATCGCTTCGCCCGTACTCCCGACGGCAGAATATGGGCCGGTACGCAGGACGGGTTAGCGTTGTTCAACGGTGCGGGTTGGGACGCGATCGCCACGGACAGCACTTTTCAGCCAAACCGGGTTCACGCACTTTTTACGGATCGAGGCGGCACGTTCTGGGTTTCACAGGAAAATTCGATCGCTTATTTGCCGCCCGGCGCGAAAACCTTTCAACCATGGAAAGAGCAGGGCCAAATGGTCACGGAAATTGTGCAGGCGAAAGACGACCGGCTTTGGGCAAGTAGACACAAGGATGTGGTCAGCCCGCTAAAGGGCTCGACCCCGGGGGCTGCGGCGAAAAATCCCGTACTTAGGACCGCAGCCTATAGAATGCTTTTTGACCGCGACGGCAGTTTGTGGATAGCAGGCAACATCGAAGTCAATCGCATTCGCTTTCCGGAGCTCTTAGAACCGGGAATGATCGAGAATGGTGACGACCGAATCGAATCCTTTAGTGAAGAAGACGGCTTGTCGGACAATTCAGCTTTAACGATTTTCGAGGATCGTGAAGGAAACATTTGGGTCGGTACAATGTCAGGATTAGATCGATTTCGTTACAGCCCAATTGTTCCCTTTACCTTACCAAATGATTTTCAACGGCTAACACTTTCGGCTGGTGGACGAGGCGAGATCTGGGCAGGAAGCCATGCAGTTGATTCTTTTCTGCATCTATCGGGCGGGAGATTCGAACCGGTGGCTGTCCGACCGGAAGATGTTTTTATTACCTCATTTTACCGAGATGCTGACGGCAGCAGCTGGTGGGGATCGATCCGCGGAATCGTGCATCAGCAAGATGCGAAATTCAGGTATTTTCCGCCGCCGAAAGACGTACGCGGGGTGTGGGAAATTATTAGCGGAGAAGGGGATGGCGGACTTTGGGTTAGTTTTGAGGGAGTCGGATTGGTTTATTTTAGGGATGGCGTTTGGGAACGGCGCAAGCCGCCCGACGGATTGCCGAACCGCGGCCCAAGCGCAACTTTCGAAGACGAATCGAAACGAATCTGGCTCGGCTATACGGAGAATAGAGTGTGTTTTTTAGATGGCGGGCGAGTGCGTTGTTTTACGAGTGCGGAAGGTATCGAAATCGGGCGGATCAAAGTCATACGCGGGCGGGCGGGGCGTTTCTGGTTCGGCGGCGAAACAGGTTTGGCTTTCTATAAGGACGACAGATTTTTTACGGTCAAGACCGACGGCAAACCGATCAGCGCGGTGTCGGGCATTGTCGTCACCGCGAACGGCGATGTATGGCTCAGCGAAGTTCGCGGAATCGTCAATATTCCGGCCGATGAAGTCCGCCGGTTAAACGAAGATCCCGAACACCACATCAGGTACAGACTCTTTGATTTTCAGGACAATCTGCCGGGAAGTCCGCAGATGAACTTTACAGTTTCGACGGCGGTCGAGGGGACGGACGCTCGTTTGTGGTTTGCGACGGACAACGGCATCGCGATGATTGATCCGACCGGTCTCGAGAAAAATACCGTGTCTCCGCCGGTCATCATCAAATCGGTTGTCGCCGATGAAAGACTCTATCGACCGGCGGAGGGCGAAACGCTCCCGGCGGGGACATCCGATCTGCAGATCAATTACACCGCAACAAGTATCTCGATTCCGGAAAGAGTCACCTTCAAGTACCGTTTGGAAGGTTACGAAGATCAGTGGCACGATGCGGGGACACGCCGTGAGGCGTATTTCACCAATCTCGGACCTGCGAATTACCGGTTTCAAGTGATTGCCGCAAATAGTGATGGCGTTTGGAATGAACAGGGGGCGGTTTTCGCGTTTGAAATTCTCCCGATGTTTTATCAAACGAGCTGGTTTATTTTGCTTTGTTGTTTGTCAGCCGGTGTGATGGCCCTCATTGGCTACCAGTGGCGAGTCTACACAGTAAAATCACGTTTGCAGTCACAATTCGAAGAACGCTTATCGGAGAGAACCCGAATAGCGCAAGACCTACATGACACACTTATGCAGGGCGTAGTAAGCGCGGCGATGCAGCTGGATGTCGCGACCGACCGCGTTGGCGAGAAGTCGCCCGCCAAGCCGATCCTGGATCATGTCAATGGACTGATGGCTGTTGTCATAGCTGAGGGCCGAAATGCGCTCAAAGGGCTGCGTTCCCCGACCATCAATTACCTGGCCGATCTTGAACAGCGATTAACCGAGGCCAGACAGGAACTCGATATTGACGGACAGGTCGATTTCCGCACGACCGTGACCGGTCTTTCTCGCCCCATACTTTCTGTCGTTGGCGAGCAAGCTCATCAAATCTGCCGTGAGGCCCTGACAAACGCGTTTCGGCATTCGGGAGCTTCGATCATTGAGGTTGAGATCGAATATTCGACGCGGCACTTCAGGATCGTCGTTAGGGACAATGGGCGCGGTATCGACCCTGAAATGATCGCCGCGGGACGTGACGGACATTTTGGGCTTTCCGGAATGCGGGAAAGGGCAAATAGTATTGGGGGCGAACTTAAAGTCTTCAGTCGTGCCGAGCGCGGAACGGAGGTGGAGTTCTCAATTCCCGGTCGATTTGCATTCGAAACGCAGTTTTCCAATTTTGCGTTCCGGTGGTTCAATAATGTTAACCGCCGCAGGTCGAGACATAGAAAGGACGTTTCAGATAAATGACCGAATCCGCTCAAATCCATGTTCTTTGCGTTGATGACCATCCTCTGATGCGCGAGGGGATCGCTGCGATATTAAATAATCAGCCTGACATGGAGATCGTTGCTGAAGCCTCAAATGGCCGTGAGGCACTCGAACAATTTCGTTCGATCCGTTGCGACATAACGTTGATGGATCTTCGGCTGCCGGATATGAGCGGTATCGATGCGATGACCTCGATCCTTAAGGAGTTTCCACGGGCCCGTATCATTATGCTGACGATGTCCGAGGGTGATGTCGAGATCCAGCGTGCACTCAAAGCTGGAGCATGCGCCTATATGCTCAAAACGATGCCCCGGAGAGACCTTATCGAAACAATTCGAAAGGTACACAAAGGGAAAAAACACATCCCAACGGAAATTGCTTCGAACCTTGCCGAGCATATGGGAACGGAAACTCTTACCGAGAGAGAGGTTGACGTTCTGGCCCTCCTCGGCGAAGGCAATCGGAACCGGGACATCGCCGATCAACTGTTTATTTCCGAAGAGACGGTAAAGGTACACGTCAAACACATTATGGACAAACTCGGGGCCAGCGATCGGACCCAGGCGGTTGCAATTGCTCTTCGTCGGGGCATTATCCATTTGTAGTTTTGGTTATTTCCGTAACCTGATGGTGGTATTCAAAAGTTCCGATTTTTCGTGATTCCATAGTCGCCCGCAAACGCTAACCTTTTACTAATTCGGGATTTCTATCCCATGGAGGTCATAGTTTGCAGAGAATATATTCAACATTTCCGGGAGCGATGCCGGGCGTTGGGCTTTTGGTACTGCGGGGTTTCCTGGGTGCGTCAGTCCTTTTGCACAGCGCATTTTATCTACACTCTCAGACAAATCTCAAGGTATTGGCATTTTTGGGAGGAGTTGCCGGAGTAATCAGCGGTCTTTTGCTGATGATCGGGTTTCTAACGCCCATTATTAGCGGAGCGGTTTGTCTCGCGGCAATTGCATTTTTTGTTTCGGGCTTGGTCCAACTTTCCGTTGACCTCAATGGAATCAGTCTGTCGGCACTTTGCAGTATTCTCGTGTCAATCGCCGTCATTTTTTTAGGTCCCGGAGCTTTTTCGATCGACGCCCGTTTATTCGGTCGCCGCGAGATCGTTATTCCTCCGTCCAACCGTCGTAGTAATCCCTAAATTTCCCCAGATCTCGCAGATCAGCTTTGTTTTTAAATACCACTTTAAAGGTACTAGCCGATATAGAAACCTTGTTAGCTCTAAACCATCCTATTTCGTGATTCGCCACATGTGCGGTTCGGGCACAATTAGCTCAAGATTTCGAAGTATTTCTTAAGGAGCAGAGCAATGAACAAAATCAGGGTTATCAAAAGGAGTGAATATGTGGAAATGAGCCACTCGCTGAGTACTGAGGAATGCAGATCGAGACCTTCCAAGCGTGAATTGGTTGAAGTCGTCGGTGATTGGGTAGCCGAATGGAGACGACGAACGGAAGTTGAAGCAC
>JACMMN010000239.1 GCA_014379075.1 Pyrinomonadaceae bacterium
CAAAAATCCCGCGCGAAACCACAAAGACCAAGGATATCGTCGGCGGTCTGCCCCGCGTCGTTGAGCTTTTCGAGGCTCGGCGTCCGGGCGAGACGGCGATGATGTCGGAGATCGACGGAACGGTGACGTTCGGTCCGATCTCGAAGGGTAAACGCAAGATCATCATCACGGGCGACGATAGCGCCGAGCGGGAATACGACATTCCGCGCGGTACGCACATCAACGTGCAGGAAGAAGACCGTGTCCGGGCCGGCGAACCGTTGATGGATGGCCCATTGAATCCGCACGATATCCTGCGTGTTCTCGGTACGGAAGCTTTACAGAATTACATCGTCAATGAAATTCAGGAAGTGTACCGTCTGCAGGGCGTTAACATCAACGATAAGCATATTGAAGTTATCGTTCGCCAGATGCTTCGCTGGGTGAAGATCAAGGAAGTCGGCGACACCGAATTCCTGATGGAAGAGCAAGTCGACCGTTTCCGCTACGAAGACGAAAACCGGCGTGTCGCGGACGAAGGCGGACAAACATCCGTCGGCGAACCGCTGCTGCTCGGAATCACGAAGGCGTCGCTTTCGACCGATTCGTTCATCTCGGCGGCAAGCTTCCAGGAAACCACTCGTGTCCTGACCGAAGCGGCTATTTCGGGACGCATCGATTATCTTCGCGGCCTCAAGGAAAACGTCATAATGGGACGTCTCATCCCGGCTGGAACCGGTATGAAGTATTACCGCAACGTTAAGGTTGCTTATGATGCGACCGAAAACCGTAAACAGGAAGACGAGTTCGATGAAATGGCAGACATCCGCGGTGGTCTTGAACTACCGATCCTCGGTGTGCCAGGCGTCGAAGACATTGATCTGGCTGTAAGGGAAGAGATAGATGTTCTCGGTGACGAGGATAATCTGGTTATCGAGCCGGAAGAGGAATTCGATATCGATGAAGCGATGAAGATCGATATCGATGACGAAGACCTGTAATCGACAGATGCAGAGAGGCCCTCACCTTAGTAACGGGTAAATTAAAAGGCCGGGAGCGAGAAACTCCCGGCCTTTTTGTCGGAACGCAGGCTCCCAGCCTGCAACGATCTAAGCTGTTACTCTGTCATTCTACACTTAGCCTGGCATTGAGTTCCGGCTACCACAGCACGCAGCTGTTCTTCCTGACCATCGTCTTTCCTTCCTTACAGCCGAAAGCTTTTGCAAATTGCGGCATATTCGATAGAGGCCCGTTCACCCGCCAGCGGGGCAGTGAATGAGTATTGGTTTTGACCTGCAGCCGCTCCGCCTCAGGCGTGTACTTTCCAGCCCAGACCTGTGCCCAGCCCAGAAAGAACCTCTGCTCCGCCGTTAATCCATCAACATCCGCCGGCCTCGCCTTTCCTTCAAGAGATTTCATATAAGCGTCGTAGGCGACAGTCAGACCGGCAAAATCACCGATATTCTCACCCAACGTTAGTTTACCGTCAATAAACAGACCGGGCTGGACCTCATATTCATTGAACTGCTGTACAACGCATGCGGCACGCTCTTCGAATTTTGTGCGGTCGTCCGCAGTCCACCACATTTTTAAATTCCCGTCTGCATCGAATTTGCTTCCCGAATCGTCGAATCCGTGTGTGATCTCGTGCCCGATAACGCCGCCGATCGCACCATAATTTACGGCGTCGTCTGCTTCGGAATTGAAAAACGGCGGCTGTAAAATTCCGGCGGGAAATGTTATTTCATTGTTGGTGCTGGAATAAGATGCATTGACCGTCGGCGGCGAGAAATTCCAGCGCGTCCGGTCGACGGGCTTCCCAAGGTCGTTCAAGTTACGTGCAACATTGAATTGACGCGCCCGCATAACGTTCGATAAGAACAGGTCGTCATTGATCGTCAGGCCTTTGTAACCGCGTAAAACGTCAGGATAGCCGATCTTGCGTTTGAAGGTCGAAAGTTTCGCTTGTGCCTGTGTCTTGGTCGCATCGCTCATCCATTCCAGGCCGTTAATCCGCCCCTTCATCGAAACGTATAGATTATTGATAAGCTCATCCATACGTGCTTTCGCTTGGGGTGTGAACGTCCGCTTCACATATTCCATGCCGAGCGCTTCGCCAAGCGTGCCGTCCGTTGCCTGGACGCACGTTTTCCATCTTGGTTGCTGTTCTTTCTGGCCGCTAAGATATGTCCCGAAAAAAGCAAAATTCGCGTCGGCAAAAGGTTTGGAAAGCTGCGGAGCCGCCGAGTTTACGGTCATCCAGCGAAGGTATGTTTTCCAATTTTCGATAGGCACTGCGGTGAGCATCGAATTCAACTCAGTAAAAAACTTTGCCGGTACAAAATTGACTTCGGAAACCGCCGGAACACCGCGGGCAGACATATACTCCGCCCACGAAAAATTTGGAGTTATCGCCTGCGCCGCCGTGAAAGTTATTTTGTTGTAGCGGTTATCAGGATTGCGCATCTCTACGGAACCTAACGAGGCCCCAGCGAGCCGCGTCTGAATATCCAATACGATTTTGGCATTCGCGGCCGCGATCTCTGGTCTATCGCCGAGTAGTTTGAATATATTTGTCATATATTCGACGAATTTCTGCCGCGTCTCAAGCGATTTTGCGTCGTCCTTAGTGTAATAATCACGATTCGGCAGGGTCAGGCCGCCTTGCCCCGCGTTGACTATTACTAAATTGGAATTCTTCAGATCTGGCCCGACTCCGAAGCCGAACACGGCGGGCAGCCCTGCCTTATGCATTGAGGCAATATGACGCTGTAGATCTTCGGCTGTTTTAATGCTGTCGATCTGCTTGAAATAAGGGTTGAGCGGTTTTGCACCCGCCTTATTTATTGCGGCTTCGTCCATACAGGAGGAGTAAAAGTCACCGATCAGTTGGCTGTCCGTTCCAGCCGCCGCCTTTGATTTTGACGCTTCTTCTAGAATCTTTAGCAGCGTCGCATTGTTGTTATCGGCCAGAATGTTAAAAGTTCCCCAGCGTGATTCGGACGCCGGTATCTCTGTCGATTTGAGCCATGTGCCGTTGGCGTATTGGAAAAAATCGTCGCAGGCATCGGCCGAAGTATCCATTCGTTTCGTGTCGAATCCCTTATTCTGGGCAAACAGAAACATAGTCATCGAAAACAGGACGGTCGCGGCCGCCATAAAACGGAAAATCGAACAGCGCATATTTTGCTCCTTAAAAAAACTGTTGAGAATATTCGACAGTAATACGGCCAAAGCTAAAAATAGTTTACATCTTGGCAGAAGCCTGACCGTTAAGGGAGGCTTTCTTTCGCCCCGGAGTTCTAGGCCTCTCTGACGGTCAGCGTTCTGCCCCGCATCCTAAAGCACCGGAATAAACTTTTCTTCTACCCTTTCTCGAAGTTCACAGGCTAATTCCTTACGATTCGGATTTTGTACCGGCTCTTCGCCGAAATTGATGATCGCCGTAAATTCCTTCAGCGTAAAAAGCCGGAACAGATGATCGACAAAACTTATGTCCTCCCACCAGCAAACCATTTCGCTGGCCGTTGGTTCACCATCGGAAGTCCGGTAACTGATAGCGGCATAAGAGACGGGCAGATCCGTCTTCGCTGCAAACTCCAGAAACGACGAATTGAACGGCAATATCTCTTCGCCTTTCGTACTCGTTCCTTCGGGAAAAAGCATCACGCCTTCGCCCCTGCTTAATTTATCGATTATCTCCGCACCGGCACGCGGAATATCGCGTCTATTTTTGCGGTCGATAAAGATCATTCCCATATTACGGACGATAGGCCCAGCCAAAAACCAGCTTTCGATATCGCTTTTGGCAACGAAAATGCCGTCCGCGACTAACCTGAGAGCTGGGATATCGACATAGCCCAAATGATTGCAGACAAGAAAAAACGGAGGTTTCGGAGCGGTACCGATAACCTCTACTTTCATCCCGGATATCAAGGCAAAATTCCTTGCCCATCGCCAAAAAATATACTGCCGCCAAAATTGCTTATTTGGAATAAAAAAGCGGGTAATCCACCAAAATGTATACACCCCAAGCGTCGAGACGACAAAAACTACAAACCGGAAAGAGGCACGGATTTTTTTCATTTAGCTAGACGGTGGGAACAGATGTGAGATATATTCAAAATTCCAAATCTCCCTCATTTGGATTCTGAAATTGAAATTTGGAAATGCATTCCGTTCCGTTCATTCTTTTTCGATCTTTGTAAAATTGTATCGCAGTAAAACCCGCATCGGCAAAGTCTTGCCGCTGCGCTCGGCCGGACGCCAGTTCATTTTTCCGACCGCATCGATCACCGCCTTATCCAAACCGAAACCCGCCCAACGCACAATTTCCGTTCGCAGGATCACACCATTCTCGTCAATATCCACCGAAATATCGACCGTTGCCCGAGCATCGTAAAGATAAGCGATGCGTGTATATTCGGGTTTTATCCTCTTATAAGGCAAAGGGGGGCGAAAAGTTTTAGATTGTGCGTCGATTTCAGGCACTTGCTCTATCGATCCAGCCAGCTTTTCAGACATATCGTTTTTTGTGATCGTGCCTATCTTTCCGGCAATATCAGAAGCAAGACTTTCCGCCGATCTCAATAGCAGCTTTTCCGCATCGGCCGCTGTGCCGGCTTCAAAACTCCTCAAATCCCAAAATGCCAGACGTCCTGTCCGGGCGCTCACCAAATACACAACATTAAACGCCTCGTAATACTCTGGCTTTGCAAAAGAACTCCGACGCAAGGCTCCTGTTCGAACGATCAAAAAATAGTCGCAGCCAATAGCGGCGGCAACGCGTTTCGCTTCCGTAGCGGTCATATTGAAGGCATCCTTCACATCCGCTGATCTGAACGCCGTTTCGCTCAGTGAATCATCGAGTACGATCAATTTAGAAGCAAGTGATTCTGCCAGAATTTCAACAAATTTTTCGTTTGGTGGTGTTTTCTCGGGAACTATAACTGCGAGTCTTTGAGCGGCCGCCTGACCCGAAAAAATGAGCGCAAAAAGACACGGGATGAAAACGAAAAAAGTTTGGAGTTCCGCTTTCAGGCGGCTAAACGCGCAACTCATCAAATTCCTCGAGACATATTCCTTGCATGATACAGCCTTGCAACCTCATCTTTTAACTCTACCGGAAAGCAGACGCGGTGAATTCTGTAACCTTCCTGGAGCCCGCGAACGGCGGCGCTCACTTCGGAGATCTCGCGGATCTTCGGCTGCGAAAAACCTTCTTCGACATAAATCAGATTTTTCGGATTGGCCGTGTCCTTCGTATAAAAATAGTGCGGCACATCGCCGGCCTTGTCCTCAACGAAGTAATAGTCGGTGTCGTATCCGGCGTTTGCGACCAGCGCTCGCGTTCTATTTACAAAACCTTCCCTCTGATCTTCCGGCATATCGAGATCGAAAGCCTTAAAAAGCCTGCGGTTCAAAAATCGCTTAGATAGGTCCGAAAGTATCGGATCTTCCGCCGTCTGCCACTGCTTGATATAATAAAGTACATCCGTGTCATCCAATTCCAAATGCTCTTTGAGCAAAAGCTTTTCGCCTTTCAGAATTTTCTCGAAGGCTGTTCCAGCCTGATACCAGAGATGCCCACCTTCTTTAAAGAGATAAAGTGCACGCCTCAGAAGAGAATGCAGTACCGATTCCGCCGCCCGCAGAGTCCGGTGAAAATAGACCTGCCGGAACATATAGTAGCGGGCCTGCAAATAATCCTCGACCGCGTAAATGCCGCGTGCTGATACATAAAGCTGATCGGTCTCTTCGTTGATCTCAAGCGATTTAATGATCCATTCAAGATCGTAGACCCCGTATTTCACGCCGGTCATCAACGAGTCGCGGAGCAGATAGTCCATCCGGTCGACATCGAGCTGCGACGAAACAAGCTGTGCCAGAGCCATAGGCCTAAACGTGCCGCCGATAATGTCAGCCACATTCCGCGCTAAGCTCGGTGAATACTCCTTCAGCAACCGACCCACCTCGGTTTCGCTGCTAAGTACTGCTTCGATAGTGAAATCCTCATGATGAAATCCGAGGATCGTTTCGACCACATGCGAGAAAGCCCCGTGCCCGATGTCATGCAAAAGTGCCGCGACACGCACCGCGGTCTGATTCTCATCCGAGATATCATACCTGGAACTCAGCTTCGCCAGCGTCCGCGTCGCCAGATGAAACGCCCCAAGCGAATGCGTAAACCGTGAATGCTCAGCCGCCTGATAAGCAAAATGTGCCAACCCAAGCTGCCGCACGCGCCGCAGTCGCTGAAACTCCGGCGTATCTATCAGCCGCCCCACCAAATCCCCTTCCGGCGTATCGATCTTCAGCCGAATTATATTGTGAACCGAATCCCGGTATATTCTTTCGGACATAGCTTTTGATGAGGCAACTATAACAGCGAAGGTGTAGACGTTGGTCTATTTTGATTATTTATCAACACACGCTCCTTCGATATTCAAACAATTGTAAAAAATACAAATTCTTGGACATTTGATCTGATTTATCCAATATTTTACTATACATTCTTCTAGAATGGCAACTGTTAATTATCTGTCAATAAATGGTTTATATAGCCTTGAGACTATGAAGAACTTCCTTGGCTTTGAAATTGCATATAGTGCTTTAGTAATCGTCCCTTTAAGGGCAATTAATTCTCGAATACATTAAGAACCTTACTTTAGGAGAAAAAAAATGAAAAGATACATCACTTTTCTTGCTTCAATTTTTCTGATGGTTTTCTGCTTCAGCATTAACATGCTGGCTCAGGAGACCTATGGAGATATTGCAGGAGAAATTAAAGATGAACAGGGAGGATCTGTTGTCGGCGCTACAATTAACATAGAAAGCAAAGCCGGCACGACAGGTTTTAGGCGAACCGTCGTCACGGACGGTGATGGCCGCTATTTGGTAAAGCAAGTTCCTCCAGGACTGTACACTGTTTCAGCCGAGGCTACTGGATTCGGTAAAAATACCGTTGACAACGTACGCGTTGAAGTTGGCCGCGAAGCTTTTGTAGCTTCCGTGGTCAAACCGGGCGTTGACGTGGTCGTCGACGTTACCGCAACTGACTCGGCTACCATCGAACAAGGCGGCAGTCAGATTCAAACGAATATTAGTGCTCAAAAAATTGAAAATATTCCTGCCGGCAATACCAGCTTTGACAGCTTGCTCAGGCTTTCGCCGGCTACAAGACCCGAACCTAAATCGGGCGGCTTTCAGATCGACGGTGCATCGGGCTCCGAGAATTCATTTATTGTGGATGGATTGGATGTCACCAACTTTAAGTCAAATGTTTTGGATGGCGTGAACAACATTCCCGCTAATTTGGTTCAGGAACTTTCGATCAAATCGAGCGGTTTCGACGCTGAGTTTGGCGGTGCCACTGGTGGTGTTATAAGTGTTGTGACTAAGGGCGGAAGCAACCAGTGGAGAGGAACTTTCGGAACAGAGTTTTCCGGACTTAAGTGGGACGCTTCCCCTAATCAGTCGCTGGTGAGGGTAACAGCCCCTACGGCCAACGGTAACGCGGCGGAGTATATTCAGCCTTTTGAAGACGGCGGCGTGGATTTTTTCCCGACCGCTCAACTTGGCGGACCGATTCTCAAGGACAAGGTATTCGGACTGATAAATGTCAGCCGTCAAAGATTTACGACGGATCGTACATCCCGGTACTTTACTAATGCTCCCGCTGCAACTCGAGTGCAGACCGGGCAGCAGGACTACCATCAGGAGAACACGTTTGAATACATGTTCGCAAGAGTAGATGCAAACCCGTTCGACACCCTGCGGCTTTCGAGCACTTTCCTTTATAATCCGCAGATCATTAACGGCTCCATTCCGGATGCAAGCTATTGCATCGGCTGTTCGATCACGGCTACGCCACCTACTGTTGCGAGCCTCCAAGGCGGAAGAGTCAACTCGAATAATTTTACAAGCCAGGGAGTCTGGACTGCTACTCCGAAACTTATAATTTCCGGTAGATTTACAAGGGGCTTTTTGAATGAAAAACCCACCTCGTATAATGTTCCTAATGCAACGAGGATTCAGTGCAGCGGCCTCACTGGTACGCTGGGAACCTTTACTAACGCTCAGACGGGTTGCGTAACCGGCGTTGGGTTCCAGAACATCGGCCCTAACCGTCTTACCGACCGTCAAGTTTCCATCAAAACGAACTATGAGTTTGATGGTACGTTCATTGTGCGCGGTTTTGGCGATCATCAGTTTAAGGCCGGATATACGAATTCGAAGATCTTTACCGATCTCAACGCTAACAGTAATGTTGAGACGGGCCAGATCCAACTGTTTTTCGGACGTCCTATCAGGCAGCTTGTAGGTGCCGCCGGATCTTTGATCCCGATCAACCCTGCGGCTATCGGTTCTGGGGTCATTACCAGATTTGGAACTCAAGCTACAGGGTTTAATCGTAACCAGTCCATTTATATCCAGGACAAGCTCCAGATCGGCCGCCGTCTGACGCTAAATCTGGGTGTGCGTTTTGAAAACGAATTTATTCCGTCTTTCAATAACATTCCTATCCAGGTTTCGTATGGTTGGGGAGACAAGATCGCTCCGCGTTTGGGCTTTGCATACGACCTGACCGGCGACGGAAAAACAAAACTCTTCGGTTCATACGGAAAATTCAATGACCGTTTGAAATTTGAATTGCCTGCCGGATCATTCGGTGGTGACTTTTTCCGCCGTGACTTCTTCGATATTCTGCCGGGAGAAACCTACTCAAGCTTTAACTACGACAGTGTACTGGGTAACTATCTTGGAACCAGTGAAGGTCTTTGCCCTGTCACCCAGGCGGGAACCCGCTCACGCTGTCACATTGACTTGCGTGTGCCCTCGTTTGCCGATCCCGATCTCAAGCCGTTTACACAGCAAGAAATCACCTTCGGAGTCGAAAGGGAATTTTGGGGAGACTATCTTTTCACGGGACGATACACCAACAAACGTGTTCTCAATGCAGTTGAGGACGCAGGTGTGATCAATGCATTGGGTAGTGAAGTCTATAAGATCGTTAATCCTTGTAAGGGAATCAACAAGACAGACGTCGAAGCAGCAGGCTATGAGCGTTGCAACGAAGCAGAACGCGAATACAATGCTGTTCAGGTTGCTGTCGAAAGGCGCTTAACCAATGGTTTTTACTTCAATGGTAACTACACTTGGAGCAGGTTGTTCGGTAACTATTCAGGTCTTGCAAGTTCGGACGAAAACGGACGTGACGACCCGAATGTTTCGCGATATTTCGATGTTCCTTTCCAGGGCTTCGCCGTGGCAACTGGCAAACCTGATAATGGCTTGCTGGCGACGGACAGAACTCATGTGTTTAACTTCTACGGTGCTTATACGTACGGCTGGGGTGGACGGACGACTAATGAATCCACCATTTCAGGTTTTACGACCGCTCAAAGTGGCACTCCGCTCACGACCTTCGTTCATCTCTTAGGGAATGACGTGATCTTAAATGGTCGTGGCGACTTGGGTCGCACACCAATGTTCACGAGAACTGACTTAGCCTTTAATCACCGTTATAAATTTGGACGGGACGAAAGGTTCAGTGTGGTTTTCAACTTCAACGTGAACAACGTCTTCAACGAGAGGAACGCAACTGATGCTTTCAATCTGATTACGGATGTCGGTGTTGATATCGGATTCGACCAGCTCGGCTTTGATTCCGATCTCGATGGAACGAATGCCGCGATAACAACTGGTGTCGGACCTCAGATCGCAGCTTTGCTTGCGACGAGTGCAACACTGGTTGATCCTCGGTACGACGGATCGTCACCGAAGTTCAGTACTTTCCAAGCACAGCGCAACTTCCGCTTTGGATTCCGTTTCCAATTCTAATTCTATTTAGTTGGACAACGATTATGGGAGGTTTGCCTTACGGTAAACCTCCTTTTTTATTGACACAAGTTTATTGGTTAATAAAGGTTTTTTTGGTCTCGCCTTCTTGGAAAAGCCAATTAAAACTCTCCTGGTTTTTTCTTGTAAATTGTTACTTGCAGGAATAAAATAGATTTAACTTTAAGTTTTACCATGCAAATTCTCATGCGAGAGTTTACCTGAAGAATCCGGATGCCGACAACTATTAGAAAGGCAGGATCAGAGCGGTTGCTGCCGTTTAGTGAGATAGGATGCCACATTCTGGCAATTTGAAAAACCGTTTTAAGGAGTAAGGTATGAAAAGATTTTTTGTTTGCGTTTTATGCACGATTCTTGTCCTTTGCTTTTCGGCCGGATCAGTTTTGACACAAAACCGTACCAGTAATTCCATTCAGGGCTTTATATTTGATGCAAACAGGCTGCCAGTTTCCGATGTGTATGTGGAACTGTTAAATGATACTTACTCGACATTGAAGAGAATCAAGACCGATGGGTCAGGACGCTTTTACTTTGGAGGATTGTCGGAAGGAAACTTTAAGGTGAAAGTGTTGCCTTACGGAACTAATTATTTGGAAGAGGTCCAGGATGCGGAGATCATCAATTTTAACGCGGGTAATTCGTACACTACGGATATCGTATATCTCGACTTTTACCTTAAACTGGACAAGCGGAAAGTAAACATCGATAGCTCAGGAACGGTCGGCGCGGTTTTTGTTCAGGACATTCCGTCCCAGGCAAAGGCGCTTTATTCAAAGGGTGTTTCGCAGTTTGAACGGCCTGCAGATGTCGATCTTGGTTTTGAGAGTCTTAAAAAGGCGCTGGAGATATTTCCAGAATACTACGATGCTCTCAACCGAATAAGTTTTGAATATGTCAGACGAGACAAATTTTATGAATCGTTGCCACACTTGGTTAAAGCCGTAAGAGTTAACCAAAGAAGCTTTTCGTGCTATTTCATGTTAGGGACTGTAGCCTACAACTTAAAGCAGTACAAAGAAGCAATGGAAGCCTTTCGAGTCACAACTGTTTTAAGCCCGCAATCCGCTTCGGCCCAAGTTAAATACGGGATGGTTTTACGTATTAGTGGGGATTATATAAATGCTGAAAAGGTCCTCCTTAAAGCTGTTTCCCTTTCAAACGATTTCCCATCCGCCGAAGCTCATTGGCAGCTTGCATTAATGTACGAAAAACTTGGTCGATTTAGTGAGGCCGCTTCCAATCTGGAAAAATATATAAAGATCCAACCAGATGCCGAAAACAAGAAGCAAATAAAGACGCTCATCAATTCTATGAAGACGAAAGCGGATACCAAGAAACCTTTTCAGAGCACTTGATAATAAGAACTCTCACTTGTATTTCATTGACATTTAGGTAGAAGACTTAGCCTCGTAATGAGTTGCTACTCGAAAAGGGGATGGGTGGTCAGCCCAAAAAATGACCAAGTTTTTCTTTTTTAATGCGCAAATAATGAGCAGCAGCCGCTTCGGCTTCGACCTCAATCGGAACTCGTTCCACTACTTGCAATCCGGCTTCTTCAAGGGCTTTTAGTTTGTCGGGGTTGTTTGAAATCACGCGGACGTGGCAGAGGCCGAGGTCGAAAAGGATCTCGGCGCATTGTTGATAATTTCGGGCATCGATCGCAAAGCCCAGTGCTTCGTTTGCCTCGACGGTGTCGGCGCCTTCGTCCTGGAGCGCA
>JACMMN010000240.1 GCA_014379075.1 Pyrinomonadaceae bacterium
GATGCAAAAGCATATCCATTTTCGGCGATTCAAAAACAGGCCCCTATTCTCGATACGGTTGGCGGCGTTAAAATCGTAATTTTGCTCGGCGACGACAAAAAATCCGTCAGGGCGTTCGAGAGAACGGTTGACGGCAAAACGCTTGAATTTTTCGTGAAGCCGGACTCTTCGGAAATCGTCGACGCGGACACCGGCAGCGGCTGGGATTTTTCAGGCAAAGCGGTTTCGGGCGAATTGGCGGGTAAGGAGCTGAAGAAAATTAACGTCCTGAAGGACTATTGGTTCGATTGGAAGATCTATCAGCCTGAAACGCGGCTTTACGATCTAGGCGCACGTTAATTCTTATAGGAGAAATCGCTATGGAATGGTTATCGACAATCAGTCTGGCACTCGGTACGGCATGGACGTCGGGAATAAACCTCTACGCTACGGTTTCCGTTCTCGGTCTGCTTCAGAAATTCGGGGCGACGAAACTGCCGGGCGGGCTCGATGTGCTGGATAACTGGTGGATAATCGGCATCGCCGGCGGCATGTACCTGATCGAATTTTTTGCCGACAAAATTCCGTATGTGGACAGCGTTTGGGATGTAGTTCATACATTCATCCGGGTCCCGGCCGGTGCGGCGATCGCTTATGCGGCGACAAATCAGATGGATTCGGGTGTCGAGGTGATCGCAACTCTGCTGGGCGGCGGATTGGCATTTTCATCGCACGCAACAAAGGCAGCGGCACGGGCCGGGGCGAACCTTTCGCCTGAGCCGGTATCGAATTGGATATTGTCGATCGTCGAGGATATCATCGCGTTCGCCGGTGCGTTTCTCGCCGTTTTTGCTCCGTTTGTGATCCTCATCGTTCTGGTCATTTTCACAATTTTCTTTTTCTGGTTCTTCCCGAAGGTCGTTCGGGCGGTTCGGCGGATCTTTAATGCAGTCGGAGCTCTCTTTCGGGGTGAAGGGTTTAAGGAAGTTGCACGCAAAGCCCCGTGATTATAAGTTATAGAAGATGGAAAGAATTTTTCAAATATTGGCGGTGATTCTAGCGGGAGTCGCCGCATTTTTTATGTGGAATGGAAATAAAGACTCCGCGTTTGTCTCAATTGTATTAGGCTGTGTCGCGTTTTTCTTAAGTGTCCGCACTCAGGTGAAGGAACGCAACCGCATACGCGATTTGGAGCGGGAAAAAAGCGAGAGCGATAGTTAACTGACTTTTAGATCTTTGCCCGCGAAAAAACGCGAAAGTTCGCGGAAAAGAAAGCGTTTTTTTATTTCGCGTCTTTTTTCGCGTATTTCGCGGGCAAATTTCTTACTGTTTTATTTATGGCAAAGATAGTCCTTGGAACATTTGGATCGCTCGGCGATATGCATCCGAAGATCGCTCTGGCGCTCGAATTGAGAGAACGCGGGCACGATGTCTCGATCGCGGCGATGGAATTTTACCGCGAAAAGATCGGGATGCTCGGGCTGGGTTTTTCGCCTATGGCTCCGCATCTTGATCCCGAAGACAAAGACCTCGGCCGAGAGCTGATGGATGCGAAGACCGGTTCTGAGAAGATCATCCGCGAGATAATAATGGGCAATCTGCGGCCGATGTATGACGATCTGCTCGCCGCGGTCGAAGTTGCCGATCTCTTGATCACCGGCGAGATCGTTTATGCGGCGAAGTCCGTGGTCGAAAAAACCGGTATATTGTGGGTTTCCACTAGTCTCGCACCGCTTTCATTCTTTTCCGTCCATGACCCGCCGGTACCGCCGGCGGCACCGTGGTTTCAGCACCTTCATTTCCTCGGCTCTCTTTTTCACCAGCCTTTCTTTAGTGTCATGCGCCGGATCATCCGTGACTGGTACGAACCATACAAGGAATTTCGCCGCGAACTCGGTTTGGATGAAGATCACGATCCGATATTCGGAGGAAAATATTCAAGCCATTTGCATCTCGCGATGTTCTCCAGGGTACTCGGAAAACCGCAAACCGATTGGCCGCATTCCACGCTGCAAACGGGAACTTGCTTTTACGACGGCCAAAACGATCTTGGTTCAATGCCGGAAGATTTGAAGGAATTTCTCGACGCGGGCGAGCCGCCGATCGTATTCACACTCGGTTCGGCTGCGGTGATGGACGCCCGTGACTTTTTCGATGTCAGTGCACGGGCGGCGAAGGAATTGAACCGCCGGGCGGTTTTGCTTTACGGCGTTTTTAACGATCCGCCGAAAGGTCTGGATCGAAACATTGTGGGATTCGATTACGCACCGTATTCGCTGGTTTTTCCGCGTGCAGCCTGCGTGGTGCATCAGGGCGGCGTCGGAACAACCGGCCAGGTCCTCCGTGCCGGAGTGCCTCATTTGATAATGCCGTACGGCCACGATCAACCGGACAATGCCGCAAGATGCAGGCGTGCCGGTGTTGCCGAGGTGATCGGCCGTAACGATTACAATGTAAAAAACGCAGTCGCGGCGCTGCGGAAAATTCTTTCCGACAAGCGCTATTCAGCCAAAGCTACTCGGGCCAGCCGCATCGTAGAATCAGAACGCGGCACTCAAACCGCCTGCGACGCCATCGACGAAATTTTGAAGAAGTGAGGAATGGGGCGTAAACTGGTTGATCGGGTTCCCTTTGTTAAACTTTGCCCATACATATGAA
>JACMMN010000241.1 GCA_014379075.1 Pyrinomonadaceae bacterium
AACCGGCGGCGCAGAAAGTATTCTCAACAATTGTCGTTTTGACGGTGAATCTATCGATTTGCATCATGCGGCATTGAGAAACGACTTTGAAACTACCGTATTCGCCGCACATCCCGAGATCGGGATCGTGAAGCAAACTCTGCTTGATCTTGGAGCAAGGCAGGCGATGATGAGCGGCAGCGGAGCAAGCGTTTTTGGTATTTTTGACAAAGAAGAGACACGGCAAGCGACACAAAAAGCCCTTGAGAAAAACCTCAACTGGCGAATGTTTGCCGTAGCGGCTATTTCGCGGGATACATACCGCGAAGCGTTAGGAATAACGTATTAGTCCGCTTCCGATCAGTTTCTGAAATTTACGTTGGGGCGTAGCCAAGTGGTAAGGCACCGGTCTTTGGATCCGGCATTCGTAGGTTCGAGTCCTCCCGCCCCAGCCAATTTTTGAGTATCGGAGCGGACTGTCTATTTGGGATAGTCCGCTTTTTTCGTAAGGGGTAACGCGTTTAGGCGTGATTACTGTTTAGCGAGTATTTTCATAGGTTTAATCGAGACCTTTTGCAATGGTTTTCACGCCTGAAGGCGTAACTCTTACGATGAGCGTAACCGGCGGCGTTAAAATATTTTCTGGGAATGCACACCGCGGGCTGGCGGAGGAAATTTGCGGCCATTTGAGTTGCGATCTCGGCAAAGTCAGCACGGACCGCTTTTCGGACGGCGAGTTTAACTTTCAGATCGAGGAAAATGTCCGTGGCTCCGACGTTTTTATCGTTCAGCCGACTTGTCCGCCAGTCGATCAGAACCTGATGGAATTGCTCATCATGATCGACACATGCGTCCGGGCTTCGGCGGAGAGAGTGACGGCGGTGATCCCTTATTTCGGGTACGCCCGCTCTGATAAAAAAGACCGGCCGCGTGTTCCAATAGCCGCGAAACTGGTGGCGAATTTGATAACGACGGCAGGGGCACAGCGGATCTTAACGATCGATTTGCACGCCTCGCAGATTCAAGGGTTTTTCGATATTCCGGTCGATCACTTGTACGCAGCGCCGATCGTCGTTGATTATTTTAAGAATAATCCGATTGAAAATTTGATAGTCGTCGCTCCCGATACCGGCGGAGCGGAACGTGCGCGGGCTTATGCAAAACGGCTGAACGCCGGCCTCGCACTCTGCGATAAACGCCGTGAACGGGCAAACGAGGCAGATGTGATGAACATTGTCGGTGATGTTCGCGGCAAGAATTGTTTGATAGTCGATGATATGTGCGACACCGGCGGCACTATTTGCAAAGTTGCCGAAGCCCTCCATAAAGCCGGCGCGAACGAGATTTTCGCGGTGTTCACGCACTCGGTTCTTTCGGGCCGTGCGATGGAAAATATCAGCAATTCGCATTTGAAAAAGGTGATCGTTACAAACACGATACCGCTCGGCGTTAACGGCAAGCCGCTTGCGGACGGCGGAAAGATAGAAGTTTTGAGCGTCGGCCGGCTTTTGGCCTCGGCGATCAAGTCAATTCATGATGAGACAAGTGTTTCGTCGCTTTTTATTTGAAGATCGTTCAAGGTTCAAAGTTTAAGGTTCAAAGTCGCGTCGATGATTTGAACCTTGAACATTAAACTTTGAACCTTGAACTGAGGTTAAGATTATGGCAGAAAAAGTTGTAGTAAAAGCTGAAAAGAGAACGGAAACCGGCAAGAACATCAATAGACGTCTGCGGGTGGCGGGTAAGGTTCCGGTCGTAGTTTACGGCGGCGGAAGCGAAAGCCTGGCCGCGGCCGCGAATTTAAAGGACCTCGCCGCGATCCTTCGTACCGATACCGGTGTTAACACGGTTTTTTCACTGGATATAGATGGCGAAGGCATCAACGACGTCATTTTCCAGGATCGTCAGATACATCCAGTGCTTGGGCGGTTGGTCCATGCCGATCTTCGACGTTTCGCAAAAGGCGAGAAAATCGAAATGACCGTCCCGATCCATCTTATCGGTGAGCCCGAAGCCTTAAAGGAAGAAGGCGCGATCATGTCGCAGGCACTGCGTGAGATCAAGGTGCTTTGCGAACCCGCGAACACGCCGGATTCGTTCGATGTCGATGTGTCCGAGCTAACCACCGAACATGCGATACACGTTTCGGATCTAAAAATTCCGGCTGGCGTAGAAATTCATGATGATTTGGAAACGGTTGTCGCTTCGATCGTGATCGTCAAGGAAGCCGATCTCGAACCGCAGATTGAAGAGGGCGCGGAACCGGTGGTTGAAGGTGAAGAACCTGCTGAAGCTGCTGAAGAAGGCGGCGACGCAGAATAATTTCAGTTTGGAGTTCCAACTCTAGTTGGAACTCCAAACGAAAAGTTATGAATTCGCTCTCTGATAATTGGCTTATCGTGGGATTGGGAAATCCGGGTACAGGGTATGAAAAGACCCGGCATAACCTCGGTTTTATGCTGATCGACCGGCTGGCGGGCGAAGTTCAAACCCAGGTCAAGCGCGACGAATGCCGTGCATTGATCGGCCGGGCCCAACTCGGAGGGCAAACGATTGAATTGGCGAAGCCGCAGACGTTCATGAATTTGAGCGGCGAATCGGTTGCCTGCCTGGTCAAAAAGCCGGGACGAGGCATTGAAAAGCTCATCGTGATCTCGGACGATATGGCTCTGCCGCTGGGTAAGATCCGTTTGCGGACAAGTGGTTCACACGGCGGCCAGAACGGTTTGAGATCGATCATCGAATGTTTGAAAACAAACGATTTTATCCGTTTAAGGATAGGGATCGCACCCGAACATCCGGTCGGGAACATGTCGGATTTCGTTCTCGATAAATTTTCGAAGAACGAGGCTCACATAGTTGAAAAAGTCTTGGAATATAGTGCTTTAGCCGTTCGGGCCACTCTCAGGGATGGCGTTGAGAAGGCGATGGCGGAATATAATTGATTTGCGATTTTAGATTTGCGATTGAAAGAATCATAGATCGCAAATCGGCATCTCAAATAGCAAATAAAACCCCTTACTTCATTCGGAATAGGATGAGGTTAGCAGCCATAAGGAGGAAATTAAATTGGCAAATAGAACATATGAGGTGATGTACATCATCGATCCGACGGCGGATGCTGATAAGATCACCAGTTTAAATGAAACGATCGGTCAATTGATCGAGAAGGAAGGAGCGACGATAGTCCGCATGGAC
>JACMMN010000242.1 GCA_014379075.1 Pyrinomonadaceae bacterium
GGAAAATCGGCTCAAATTCCACTATTCACATGGCTTCCGGACGCGATGGCCGGGCCGACACCGGTTTCGGCTTTGATTCACGCGGCGACGATGGTTACGGCGGGTGTTTACATGGTCGTCCGCTGCAATGCGATATTTCAAAATGCCCCGACCGCGATGTTTATCGTCGCCATGATAGGTGCCGCGACAGCGATTTTTGCCGCAACTATCGGCCTTGCTCAAAATGATATTAAGAAAGTCCTTGCGTATTCAACCGTTTCGCAGCTTGGCTATATGTTCCTCGCCTGCGGTGTCGGGGCCTTTATTGCGGCGATCTTTCATGTGATGACGCACGCTTTTTTCAAAGCGTTGCTTTTCCTCGGTTCCGGTTCGGTCATTCACGGAATGCACCACGAGCAGGACATGCGAAAGATGGGTAATCTGCGAAAATACATGCCGATCACTTTTATCTCTATGATGATGGGCTGGCTGGCGATCTGCGGAATACCGATCTGGGCCGGATTTTTCTCGAAGGACGAGATCCTTTATAAAACATTTGCCGCGCCGAATCTTCCCGCTCCATGGAACTACGTTCTTTGGATCGTCGGGTTGATCACAGCTGTTCTAACCGCCGTTTATATGACGCGGATGATGTGGATGACCTTTTTCGGAACCGAGCGTTTTCACGATGAACTCGCGGAAGAAGGGCACATGCATATTTCGGACGACAGCGCTGCGGACTTTCGGCTCGATCAGGTAGATGTGGCGGACATCCACGACGATGACGAAGAAGAACACCATCATGCACTTCCATCCGACTTCAAACCTCACGAATCACCGTGGACGATGACCGTTCCACTGATTATTTTGGCTTTTCTTTCAACAGTCGGAGGGCTTGTCGGCATTCCTTATGCCTTAAGTTCAGTTGTCGGTATCGAAGAGGCAAATATCTTCGAACACACGCTCGAACCCGTGATCGCAAAGATCGGTCACGATTCCCACACTTCCGTTCCGGGTGAGGTGAAACATTTTTATGCCGCCGGATCCGGAACTTCCGCTGAAACCGATGCTGCTCATTCGCCGGAAGAAATTCGCAATGAGCGGCTTTTAGCCGGGCTTTCAGTGTTATTAGCTCTGAGCGGAATCGCTATCGGAATTGCGTTGTTTGGCAAAACTCCGCTTCGCAAGATGCCGAAGATACTTGAGCAAAAATGGCAGATCGACGAGTTTTACAACGGCTACATCGTAGATCCGATCACAAAGCTTTCCCGCGAAGGCCTTTGGAAAGGCTTTGATGTCGGCTTCATTGACGGCATCGTCAACGGCATCGGGCATTTTGTCGCTGAGTTCGGAAATCTTGTACGGCAGGTGCAGGTTGGTTTTGTACGAAGCTACGCGGCATTCATTATGCTCGGTGCAATCGTCGTGATCGGGTATTTTATTTATTTCGGGCTTAAGCTGATCGGCTAGATTTATGAACAAATCAATAAAAGTTTTGTTTTTCTCGTTGGTTTTAATATTGCAGGTGAGTGCTGTTTCTGCTCAGGTCAAGGCCGTTCAGCCCGTAGCGGGAAAGATCGTCAAATGGGAAGTGATGGGCGGAAAAGATAATGAATTTCTTATTTACATACCGCAAGGTTACGGAACCCTCAGCGACGGTGGTTTTATCACAGGCAGACCCGGAATTGGCGGCAAAGTAGATCGTAAGCTAACTGTATATCGGTATATCAACGGCGTAGTTTTGACAATGGAATACTACGAAGGCGATGCGAAGCAGATTCAAAAGGATATGCAGGATAAGGAGAAATCCACCGCGGACAAAAGCGAAACTATAAATGGATTCGAGTTCAGGCAGTTTGTCGGCAATACCGAAAATTATTTTAATAAGACCCAGCATTTCAGAATTAAAAACAGGCTGTATGTTCTAAAGGCGATTGCAAAATCCGCAGATGATCCGATAGTTGAAGGATTTTTTAGATCCGTCAAACTGATCGAATCTGAAAAAGTTGCTTCTCCAAATGTTTCAGCGGACATGACCACGTTCACCTTATCCGATATTTTAGAGCAGTCGGCAACAAAAATCGGTGACGACGTTATAGTCAAGTCGGAAGATGCCGACCGCAAAGTTATTGTGCTTCAAACTCGGCGTCCCAAATTTCCTATCGAGATGGTTAGAAATCAAAGTTCAGGCCGCCTTAAATTGAGAGTTCTCTACTCTTCGTCGGGTAAAATTAGCAATGTCGAAGTACTAGAATCTCCTTCTAAACAATTGGAAAAAATGGCAATAGATGCCGCCAAAGATACAACTTTTATTCCTGCGGAAAAAGATGGACGATTAGTTTCGGTTTATAAAATCCAGGAATACAGTTTTGGAACAACCACGGAAATTCGCAGATTTTAAAAACATAATGGATTTTATTACTGAAAATCTAATTACGATTCTTATTCTTGTGCCAATTTTAGGCTCATTGATGACCCTTGGCTTTCAGGTATTTTTGAAAGTGGAGGCATCGTTAAAATGGGTTGCTCTCGCATGCACGATAGTCAATTTCGCGGTTTCGCTGGTATTGATATTCGATAAAAGAACCGCATCGGCGAGTGGTTTTTTCTTCGAAGAAAATGTCGCATGGATCAGGGCTATCAACACAAATTACCATGTCGGTGTCGATGGGCTAAGTCTTTGGCTTGTGATCCTGACAACATTCATTATGCCGATCGCCGTGATCTCAAGCTGGAATGCGGTTGAGAAGCGTCCGGCGGCTTTTTACATTTTTATATTGCTGCTCGAAAGCGCAATGCTAGGCGTTTTTGTATCGCTCGACCTCCTCGTTTTCTATCTCTTTTTTGAGGCCTCGCTTGTTCCCATGTTTTTTCTTATCGGAATTTGGGGCGGCGAGAACCGGATCTACGCGGCAGTCAAGTTCTTTATTTTTACGGCACTCGGCAGTTTGCTGATGCTGGCGGCAATTATTGCGCTTTATTATCTTCATGCGGATGCCACCGGAGTGGGATCGTTTGATTACGTCACGCTGGTGAATTCAATCAGGCTCGGCAATTTAACCTTTACCGCAATGACCGGAACGCTTTTGTTCCTCGCGTTCGCACTGGCATTCGCGATCAAAGTACCGCTCTTCCCTTTTCATACCTGGCTGCCTGATGCCCACACCGAAGCCCCGACGGCTGGATCGGTTATTCTTGCCGCCGTGCTTTTAAAAATGGGTACGTACGGACTAATGCGATTCTGCTTTACGCTTTTCCCGGACGCCAGCCGTGAATTCGCTCCGGTATTTATCGTCCTGGCGATAATTGGAATTATATATGGCGCTCTCGTAGCAATGGTACAGCCCGATGTAAAACGGCTAGTTGCTTATTCGTCCGTAGCTCATATGGGATTCGTGATTCTCGGCATGTTCTCGTTTACGGAAATGGGTATGCAGGGTGCCGTTTTTCAAATGCTCGCTCACGGTGTTTCGACCGGTGCGCTGTTCCTGCTCGTCGGATTTATTTACGAGCGGCGGCACACACGGGCGATCTCGGAATTTGGCGGACTGGCAAATGTCATGCCGATCTATGCGACTATTTTTGTGATAACCGCGATGTCGTCGGTTGGGCTTCCGTTTCTTAACGGCTTCGTCGGCGAATTCCTGATAATGGCCGGGATGTGGAAATCGCAGGCTCTTGCGGTAACCGCGACTGCCAACTGGAACTATATTGCTACGATGGCAGCCGGAACCGGCGTTATCTTCGCGGCGGTTTATCTGCTTTGGATGATGCAGCGTGTCCTGTTCGGCAAAGTATCGAATCCGAAAAATAAAAATCTTACTGACCTTACCTATCGTGAGATCGGCTTGATGGTACCGCTTTTGATCCTGATGGTATTCATGGGCGTTTACCCGAAACCGTTTCTGGACGCGACCAAGGAATCGGTCGTGTCGATACAAAAAGGCGTGATGGAACAGGCAGGCGGTGTAATCGAAAAAGCAGAGGCCGTTCCGGAGTCCAAGAATTCAAAGCCAGTCCACCAAACAAAATGACCAGGGTATTTTTTACACTCTCAATTCTGCTGTCGTTTTCGATGTTTGCTGCTGGTCAAACATTTTATGGGACTACTGATTTATCGGAATTTCGCGAAGGCCGAGATAAAGAATTCCGCGATAAGGCTGAGTCTCCTTTGCAGGATAAAGATTTTACGGATTTTGCGGGGCTCAACTATTTTCCGGCAAACAAAAAATTCCGCGTCAAAGCGGTGTTCTCCAGGACCAGAGATGAGAAATATTTCCAAATGCCCACCTCGTCCGGCACCTCAAAAAAGTTTGTAAAGTATGGCGTGCTGAATTTCGATATCGGCGGAAGGAAACATATGCTGAATGTTTATCAGAGCAATCCGGAAAACTTAGCGAAATTCCCCGAATATGCCGACCTCTTATTTATCCCTTTCAAGGATCAAACAAGCGGGAAGGAGACTTACGGCGTTGGGCGATACATTGACATCAAAATGCCGCAAGACGAGTCGGTGGTTTTGGATTTCAACCTAGCTTACAATCCGAATTGTGCTTACGGAAATGAAAAATATTCCTGTCCGATTCCGCCGAATCTCAATGCGTTAAGCATTGAGATTAAGGCTGGCGAAAAAAAATTCTTGAATCCGGCAACATCAATTAGCGATAGTGTAAAGAAATGAACTCATTGTTATTAATCGACCTTGTAAACCCGAACGCAAATATTTCGATCATTCTTCCCGAATTGATCGTCGCTCTTGCGGGCATTATCGTCATGGTTTACGACAGTTTTTTCCCGAAACAGAGGAATGTCACGGGTATTATTTCACTGATCGGCCTCGCTGTCTCGGCAATACTTTTGGCGATCATGTGGTCGGGCGATAACATCTATGCGGCAGGCTCCTGGAACGGAATGATCGCGCACGATAACTTACGGCTGGGGTTTTCTTTTGTGTTTCTGCTTGTTTCCGCGCTAACGATCCTGATCTCGACCGTTTGGGTCGAAAACGAGGATGTACCCGTAGGCGAATATCACGCACTGCTTATGTTCGCGACATTCGGCATGATGCTGATGGCATCGGGAAATGATCTGGTCGTGATATTTCTCGGCCTCGAAACGCTGTCGATTGCCACCTACGTAATGGCCGGTTTGCGAAAAGCCGATCTGAAATCGAACGAATCTGCGATGAAGTATTTTATTCTCGGTTCGTTTGCGTCGGCGTTTTTGCTTTATGGAATGGCCCTTATTTACGGAGCGACGGGATCGACTAATATAACCGAAATTGCCGCTAAAGTCGCCGATCCGAATTTCCCTGCGCTTCTACTCATCGGTGCCGCGATGCTGATAATCGGCTTCGGTTTCAAAGTCGCAACGGTTCCCTTCCATATCTGGACGCCTGACGTATATGAAGGTGCACCGAGTCCGGTAACCGGATTTATGGCCGCCGGGCCGAAGGCGGCCGCATTTGCCTCGTTTCTTCGAGTGTTCGTACTCGGTTTTCCGCTCATCGCAGGCGTACAGGCTTCGGGTTATCTCCATGAAACGTGGATGACCGCATTGAGTGTCATGGCAATTCTGACGATGACCGTCGGCAACGTCGCGGCGATAATGCAGAACAACATCAAGCGCATGCTCGCCTATTCGTCGATCGCACACGCGGGATATGCCCTCGTCGGATTTATCGGTGCGGGAGCAGCTAAAACGATCCAGGCACGCGACGAAGCGATCGCTTCGGTTGCGTTTTACATGCTCACATATGCCGTGACAAATCTCGGAGCCTTCGCCATCATTACCTTTCTCGGACAGAAAAATGACCGCCGAACCGAGATCGAGGATTATAACGGCATCGGTTTCAAATCCCCCGTTTTAGCCTTCACTCTGTCACTTTTCATGCTCAGTCTTTTGGGCTTGCCGTTGACCGCTGGTTTTATGGGTAAGGTTTTGGTTTTCCGGCCGGCGCTCGAGGCCGGAACCACTTTGCTTACGGTGGTCGTCGTCGCGGCTGTCATAAATACCGCGATCTCCGCCTATTATTATCTGCGGCTGATCGTCGTAATGTTTTTCCGAGAACGGACAACGGCGTGGCTCGAACCAAAAATGTCGGTCGGCTTGGCTGCTGCTCTTTTGATCACAGTGCTGGGCGTTTTTTATTTCGGGATCTTTAGCGACAGCGTGATAGAAAAATTCTCGCAATCGATGCCTGCCGTAAGCCGCGTGAAGTAACTAAGGATGTTCGAAGAGGTGAACATTGAAGCCTGGCCGAGAAAACTCACGTACGAGTTTTTCAAGGATTTTGAGGATCCTTTTTTCAACATCACCGCAAATCTCGATGTAGATCGCCTTTACAAATTCTCGAAACAGAATGATCTGTCATTCTCGCTGGCGATTCTTTTTTACTCATTACAAACCGTAAACGGCATCCGTGAATTCAGGTTTCGGTTGAAAGACGGCATCGTTGTTGAATTCGATGCGATCCACGCCACGCAGACGATTATTAACGATGACGAAACTTTCTCCTTTTGTTACTTTGAATCGAAGCCCTCGGTTTTTGAATTCGATAAAGCAGGAAGGGCTGCTCAAAAGAAATATAGAGTATTGAAAACATTCGATGTCGAATCGGGGCGGCTTGATTTGATATATTCCTCCGTGATTCCCTGGATATCATTTACAAGCTTCAAACATGCAAGCCGTTTGGACAGGTTTCAGACTATTCCGCGGGTCGTTTTTGGAAAAATGTTTGACGAAAGTGGAGCCAGAAAAATGCCGGTTTCCGTGGAAGTACATCACGCGATGATGGACGGCATCCACGTCGGAAAATTTTTCAATCGATTGCAGGAGGCGATCGATCTTTTATAGATCGATCCGTCTGTATTTCCGGCGTTACAATTGTTACAGGTGTTACACTTATTACACCCAGATGGATGTAATAAGTGCATCAGATATCGAACCTCATGGATATTGGAACCGAAATCCGCGAACAATTGAATGACGCATGGATCCCGCTGATCTACAGTGAAAAGGTGCGGAAGCAGAGAACACGTTCGTTTGAAATGGACATTCCCAAACGGGAAAATACCCCCGAGATACTCCATACGCTCCTCGGTATCGAATTGAAGATCAAGAAAAAGCGTTTCGCGTGTCCCGACTTGGCAACTGCCCGGTATTTGAGGGTTTTTGCACGGATCGGCTGCACACACGTCGCGATTCCCTACGACATCACAAAGATCTCGACGCTCGCCGATCATTGCGAGGAGGCCTGGCAGAAGCTTCTTCTTGTTTTAAAGGAGAAGTCGAGAAAGAAACTGCCGCCCGCAAAAAAACGAATTAGATCGCGATTGATAGGTGAAATACGCTCAGAAATCGCAAAGCTCGGAGCTGGAGAGATCATGCCTGAATTTAAGCAATCGACCAAGCAAAGGAATAATTGATATAATCATCAAACTTTAGGAGATCGCAATTTCGATTTCCTGACGATTTCACATAGAATTAACCTTTATGCTTGATGCAGCGGCAAATACATCGGTTTCGGAAGAATTACCTTTCCCATATAATAAGCGGGCTTTCTGCCGCTATGAGCCGATCGAAAAGAGAATAGTTCATGCACGCGTTTTGATCGTGAACAGCCTTTTGCGTTACGAATCCGACCTCTCGCCGCTGGCCGAAACCGACTGGAATGGAACGACGGACAGCAAGTTGCGATTTGAACGAAGGGTTTCGTCGATGGCCTGCAACAATATTGCCAATAACGTTCTGAGGCTGGTGCAGAACCCAAAAACGTTAACTGTCCATCTTTCGGAAGTGGCAGAAGCTGCCGAGGCATTTCAGCCTGACGCGATAGTAATGAGCGGCACATTCAGCGATTTCGATTATTACAATCAGAAACAAATTGCGAAATTTACCGGTTTCATAAAGAACACAAAGATTCCTGTTTTGGCCATCTGCGGCTCGCATCAACTCGTCGCTGTCGCATTCGGCTCTGAGCTGAAAACTCTCGACGATCTCAAACTTTCGGAAAAGCGAACAGACAGGCTGGTCGAATATCAATACCGTTTCGTCAAGATCGTCGACAAGTCCGATCCGATCTTCGACGGAAACGAAGATGAATCGTCCGGTATCTGGCAGGATTACACGAAGGAAGACGACATCCTTCGCGTTTGGCAAAACCATGGTGTCCAGGTCGACGGCATTCCCGATGGCTTTAAATTGCTGGCCACATCCTACCTCTGCAAAAATCAGATGATGGCCAAAGTCTCCGAAGGCCAGATGATCTACTCCGTCCAGTTTCACCTAGAAAAATCATTTGAGGACTGGTCCAAAAACCCTACTCGATGGGAACATCCCAACGAATCGCGAGATGGGAGAATTCTTTTTGAGAATTTCCTTAAACTTGCTCTCAAGCATAAAAACTCGCTGTAATCAGCACAACACGCCTGTACTCGAATTTTGTAACTAAAGCGGGTTCCACCCGACGCTATTAAATTTGTCGCGTTGAACGACCTAAGGGAAATGCTGCAGAATCTAGCTATGGCAGCTAAAATCAATCAAAACATTTCTCCGGAACGTTTTCCATTGTGTTTACGATCAGCATATCGACGACCGCGTTGAAGTCGCCGCCGGATTCCTCGAAAACCCGTAACTGTTCGTCGGCAGAAGTTCCGCGGTCGAGAATCGTGTGTATATGCTCGATCTCTTTTCGGGAATCCAATGGGTCAACGACATCGTCAACAAATTCGAGTAATTCACGGATAAGATCTTTGACCGGCACTTCCTTTTGTTTGCCGAGATCGAGCAGCATGCCGTCCAAGCCGTACCGGATCGCACGCCACTTGTTTTCCAGGATCAACCGCCGGTGATAGATTCTAAAACCGAGGTTTTTATCGATCAAGATCGTGAGTTTCGCAACAATTGCCTGGAACAGGGCGGCCACGGCGATGGTGTCGTCGACGCGCGTCGGAATGTCGCAGATGCGGAATTCGAGCGTAGGAAATAGATGATGCGGCCGGACGTCCCACCATATCTTCGAACCGTCCTGCATGCAATTCATTTTTATTAAAAGATCGACGTAGCTTTGGTACTGTTGGTAAGATTCGAATGTATCCGGTATTTCAGTTCGCGGGAATTTTTTAAAGACTTCGCAGCGATAAGATTTCAGACCAGTGTTGAATCCGAGCCAGAACGGTGACGAAGTCGTCATTGCCAGAATATGAGGCAAAAAATATCGGGCAGCATTCATTATTTGAATTCGCCGTTCAAGATCAGGGATCCCAACGTGGACATGGACACCGAAGATCAGCAGCGACCGTGCGACCATTTGAAGTTCATCTACCAGCAGCTTATAGCGGTCGCCGTCGTAGATCAGCTGCTCTGACCATTTCGAGAACGGATGGGTTGATGCTGCGACGATTTCCATCCCCTTCTTCTTGGCAAGGCTCGAAATAATGCAACGCAGCGTCGTGATGTCTTCGCGGGCTTCACTAATGTTCGCGCAAACGCCGGTGCCGACCTCGATCATCGACTGGATCATTTCCGGTTTGATCTTTTCTCCGAGAAGCAATTTGCCTTCTTCCAGAATTTCCGAAACGTGCGATTTTAGTTCGCGCGTTACCGGATCAACGATTTGGAACTCTTCCTCAATGCCGAGCGTGAATTGACTGAACATATATTTTTTCAAGAGTTATCAGCAGAAAGCGGAAAAACGATTTCAACGGACTTTTCGGTATTTTCGGGTACAGCTACTTTTACAGTATTCTAACTCATTTTTCACCCATACAGTAAAGTCTTTTCCCCTAAGCGATACTTCGAGCGAAGCCGATTGATCTAGTTTTTTGGATCGTCGATCAGCCCGTCCGATCTACTGTTTATCCATTTCCTTAGCGATCTTCAAAAATGCTTCGGCTGCGTGAGATAAGACGGAATTGCGCCGGTAAATGAGATGCAGCTTTCGTTCAAGCTTCATTTCAATAACCGATAAACCGACAAGCTGCCCGCTCGCGATCTCAGCTTTTGCAGTAAGTTTTGGCACTAAGGCAACGCCGATGCCGGTTTCAACCAATCGCTTGATTGCTTCCAGCGAAGGCAGCTCAACCGCAATATTCAAAGGTGTTTTATGCTTTTCAAATGTTTCGATCACCTTTTTCCGGTACGGCGAAAGAGCATTGTGAGCAATAAATGTTTCATCACGTAGATCCTTAATGGAAACTTTCGTTTTCGAAGAGAACGGGTGCTGGGGCGAGACTATCAATATTAGCTCATCTGACAAAACGGAGACCGATTTAACGGATTCGTCCGTCGGCCTAAAGGAAATAACGCCGATTTCCGCTTCGCGGGCGGTGATCTCCTTCGGGATCCGGCTGGCGACGCCCCGCTGGACTTCGATCTTGATCAGCGGATGCCGTTTGCGAAATTCCTGAATCACGGGAAGCAGATAAAAAACGGTGTGTTCGTTGGCGCTGATCGTCACTTTGCCGTTGTGCAGATTGCGCATTTCTTTTATCGCCGTTTGTGCGGAATATCGAAGGTTCAGCATCTGCCGGGCATATTCGAGCAATAATTCTCCAGCGTATGTCAGCGTTCCATCCTTTGAAGAGCGGTCGAACAATTTTTCCCCGATCTCAGTTTCCAACCGGCGGATCGCCTGGCTGACCGCTGGCTGCGTCCGGCCGAGAACCTCGGCCGCCCTCGAAAAACTCTTCTCTCTAGCCACCGTCACGAGGACTTCCAATTGATTGATATCCATATAATTAGATCACGAGCTCATCGCTCGATAACATTTAACACAAATTTCGAAAGGCGTAGCTATTGCTGATAAAACTCTTACACACACGACCTTATCATGATATTAACAAAGATTATGTTATATAGGAATACATAACGTTGACTTTGTTTTGTCCCGCGCTATACCATGCAGTCAAAGGTTCGCATATTCCCGGTATTTTGATCAAAAGTTTTAGAAAATATGACCCATTCCGAACAGATCGCCATTTTTGATACGACACTGCGTGACGGCGAACAATCGCCAGGCTGTTCCATGTATTTGGAAGAAAAGATCGAAATGGCCCGGCAGCTCGAGCGGCTCGGGGTCAATGTGATCGAGGCCGGTTTTCCCGTAGCTTCGGATGGAGATTTTCGGGCTGTGCAGGCCGTTTCGGAAGAATGCAAGTCAGCAACGGTCGCCGCGCTTTGCCGCACTATCGTCGAGGATGTTTATCGGGCGGCTGAGGCATTGCGAAAGGCGAGAAAACCGCGTATACATACCTTCGTCGCGACTTCGGATATACATCTCGAATATAAATTGAAAAAGACTCGGGCTGAAGTTTTACGAATGACGAAGACAGCGATCCGTGCGGCTCGAAATTTCGCCGATGAAGTGGAATTTTCCGCCGAAGACGCGACCCGCAGTGACATAGATTATATCTGCGAAGTTTTTGACACGGCGGTCGATGCTGGTGCAACAGTTTTAAATATTCCGGATACGGTCGGCTATACATTGCCGACGGAATTCGCCCATCTGGTCGAAACCGTAAAAAAGAAAGTTGTCGGCGACAAGCCGGTGACGATCAGCGTGCATTGCCATAACGATCTGGGCTTGGCCGTCGCGAATAGTCTGGCTGCCATCACTGCCGGTGCGAGACAGGTGGA
Source organism: Pyrinomonadaceae bacterium (assembly GCA_014379075.1). Lineage (GTDB taxonomy): Bacteria > Acidobacteriota > Blastocatellia > Pyrinomonadales > Pyrinomonadaceae > OLB17. Next base: position 11,617 of record JACMMN010000242.1, read on the forward strand.
ATGTACCGTAAACGGGATTGGCGAGCGTGCCGGAAACGCATCGCTCGAAGAATTGGTCATGGCCTGTGCCGTACGCGCCGATAAGATCCCTTATTTCAACACAATCGATACAACGCAGTTGTATCCGACGAGCCAGCTTCTTTCTTCTATAATCAGCTTTGGCGTACAGCCGAACAAGGCGATCGTCGGCAGAAATGCCTTCGCTCACGAAGCCGGGATCCATCAGCACGGTGTACTTAGTAACCCTCTTTGCTACGAAATAATGACCCCGGAATCGGTCGGCGTGCCGAGTAATGATATTGTGCTGGGCAAACATTCCGGCAGGCATGCACTACACTCGCGTTACGAAGAAATGGGTTATCAATTCGATAGCAATGAGATCACGGAAATATATTCGAAATTTGTCGCTTTGGCAGACCGCAAAAAGAATATTTACGATCAGGACCTATTGGCGATAATGCCAAGCCGCGTCCCGGCAGCAGTCGCGGCCTAAGTTTTGAGTTCAAGCTTCAGCGTGCTTCTTCGTTAGGCAAAAAGCATGCTGAAGCTTTAACTCAGAACACTTGAACATTATGAAAATCACAGTATTGCCCGGAGATGGTGTCGGCCCGGAGGTCACTCGTGAAGCCGTTCGAGTTTTAATCGATGTCGGGGCAATCTTCGGGATCGCAATCGAAACCGAGGAACATCTAATCGGCGGAGCGGCAATTAAAGCAGCGGGCACTCCGCTGCCGGATGAGACTCTACGTGCATGCGACGACAGTGATGCGGTGTTTCTCGGAGCGGTCGGCTCACCCGAATTCGACGATCTGCTGCCCGAACAACGGCCCGAGATCGGTTTGTTGGGTTTGCGCCGCGCATTGGGCGGATTCGCGAACCTTCGCCCAGCCAAAGCGATTCCTGCACTGATCGATTCTTCACCGCTTCGCCCCGAGATATTCATAGGAACCGATCTGCTGATCGTGCGCGAACTGCTCGGAGGATTATATTTCGGCGAACCTCGTGGTTTCGATCCGGATAGCGCCGAAGCCTTTAACACGATGCGGTACGGCATAGATGAGATAGATCGCGTCGCCCGCGTTGCTTTTGAGCTAGCCAAGGGACGTAAGGGCAAGGTAACGTCGGTCGATAAGGCAAACGTACTCGAAACCTCGAGGCTCTGGCGCACGACGGTTTCGGAGATCGCAAAGGATTATCCATCCGTCGAACTGGAACATTTTCTGGTCGATTCGTGCGCTATGCATCTCGTGACCAACCCATCGCAGTTCGATGTGATCCTGACCGAGAACCTTTTCGGCGATATTTTGTCAGACGAAGCGGCGGTTCTCACGGGTTCGCTGGGCATGCTGCCGTCGGCTACTATTGGTGGTAAGGTCGATCTCTACGAACCGGTACATGGTTCCGCTCCCGGGATTGCCGGACAAAATGTAGCAAATCCGCTGGGTGCGATTGCCTCTGTTGCAATGCTCTTCAGGCACACGGGGAAAAGTGAATCCGCCGCCAAAGCTGTCGAAGACGGGATAACAAAAGTCCTCGAAGAAGGCTACCGGACGGTGGATATTGCCGGCGAGAATTGTCACAAATTGGTCTCGACGCTCGAAATGGGAAGCCTGGCCGCCCGTTACGCCGTGGATAGCGCAAATTTCAGCTATGCTTATCACGCGGTTTAAGAGGCGATCCTGATATTTTGTTTTGTTTCACCTCACATATGGCATTTGAGATGAAACAAACTCCCTTCAGAAAATGAAAACGCTTTACGATAAAATTTGGGATGCTCACATTGTTCATGACGAACCGCTAAAGCCTTCCCTGCTTTACATAGATCTGCATTTGATCCACGAGGTCACATCTCCGCAGGCTTTCGACGGCTTGCGGGTGAATTCCAGAAAAGTCCGCCGTGCCGAATTGACCGTTGCGACAGTCGATCACGCGATTCCGACGATCAATCGACATTTACCTTTTAATGATCCGATAGCCGCGAAACAGGTCGAGGCGCTGCGGAAAAACTGCAGCGATTTTGGAGTCCGATTGTATGATCTGGATCGGATCGAACAAGGGATAATTCATGTCTTTGGACCTGAGCAGGGGTTGACGCATCCGGGCATGACCATAGTCTGCGGCGATTCGCATACGTCCAC
>JACMMN010000027.1 GCA_014379075.1 Pyrinomonadaceae bacterium
CCGATGCAGGCGATGTTCAGCGTGGACGAACCGGCGAGGCCCGCACCGGCGGGAGCCTGGGAATCGGTCGTCATGTGGAAGCCGGTTTCGGGTTTGAAGAAATAGACTAGCTTTGAGAGCAATTCGAGACGCGGTTCGTTCTTTAGCTCGTGCATATTGTCGAGCGAAGTTTCGAAGCTTACGCCGCGGTCGATCGATTCGAGAATGATCTGGTCGTCATCACGCGTCTCGATGCGGCACTTCGCGAGCAGATCGATCGCGAAATTAACGGTGGCGGCACCCTCGTGGAAGAGAAAAAGAGGCGGAATGTCTATGGTGCCGCCGGCGAGGTCGACGCGGGTCGGCGCGGATGTTTCGATAATCATGGTTAAAAGTTAGAGTTTAATGTTCGAAATTATTTTGCGGTATTAATGTGTATGGAAATAAATATTCCAAGTCTTTGATTTGTTTGATTTTATCTTCTTTTATTCCTCTTTAGTGTATTTCGTGGACCAACTCCTATTCTTAATTTGAAATAGTAGAAAATCAACGCTCGGGAAGAATTTTCCATGAAACAAATCAAACAAATCAAATAAGACACGAAAGCAATTGGGGTTTCAACCGCTAGCGGATTTTTTCGCCGCGTCACCGCGTTTCTTTGTTTCAGCGTCTAATTTATCCTCGGACTTGTTCGGTTCGCGGGTAAGGTGGAGGCGTTCGCCGAGGTCGTGGAGCTTTTCCTGGGCGACCTCTTCGACTGCGTGTAGCCTTTCTTCGATCTTGTGCAGAGTCTCGGGATTCGCCTCTTCTACCTTTTCGGACAGCCAAAACCGCTCGACGGCGTATATTACGATCACGGCGAAAAGTATCAGGAAGAATAACGCGATGCCGATCTGTTTGAAGTCGCCGATGATCGAAGTGATCGCGCCGCTGAAAAAATAACCCGTTCCGGCGAGAAGCAACGCCCAGATCGCACAGCTGATTGCATCCAGCGTGATAAAACGAAGGAAAGGCATCTTGCCGATCCCGTAAAACACGCACATCGCGGCCCGAATACCGTAAATGTATTTCGAAATAACTATCGCGAATCCGCCGAACTTGTCGATCAGCTTTTCGATCCGCGGCTGGGCCATTTGGTAGAAGCGGTAATCTTTCGCCTTTTCATGAAAGACCCGTCCGACCGCATATCCGACGCAATCACCCGCCATCCCGCCGAGCATTCCGGCCAGGAAAACCTTGAAAAAACTGTACTTACCAAAAAACGAGCTGTGGGCCATCGCCCCTGAGATCAAAAGCGTGATATCGCCCTCGATAGTGCAGAGAGCGAAAACCGCGTAGATACCGTATTGCTCGATAATTTGTGAAAGCTGATCCATACAAGGCTCACCAAAGAGTATCTTTACACCGGGTTTCAGTCAAACTATTGAGGAAGCCGCAGCCCGCTGATATATTCCAAAGGTTGGTTGACAGTTTGCCGGGCAGTGTCTAAAATCGGCTTAGTTTTGGCGAAAGTGTTATCGAAAAAGGTGTTTAGACAATGGCGGAATTTACGGATCAGGTAGGGAATTTTGTCGGGATCGAAGTTTCGTTAAAGACTTTTAACGCTGTCCGCATAGACGCAGGCGGCACGGTTTTGGATTCTATAAAACTTCCGTTCGACCGGACGCGGGAAACGCTTGCACAATTGCTCGCCGCTGTCGATAAATTAAAGGAAACCTTTACCGTTTTTGATAAGATCGGCATCGCGGTGCCCGGCTTGATCCGCCGCGAGACGAGCCGCGTCGCGTTTTCCGCCCACATTCCAGACCATTCCGGGCTCGATCTCGCCGGCGAAGTGAAGTCCGCGACAGGACTGGAAACACTGATCGAGAACGATGCGAATGCCGCCGCGTATGGGGAATTTAAGGCCGGGGCCGGACGCGGCAGCACTAACCTGTTTTATGTCACGCTCGGTGCGGGTGTCGGCGGTGCTTTTATAATCGACGGCGGTATTTGGAAAGGCTCCGCCGGATTCGCCGGCGAGTTCGGCTATGTGCCCATAAATTCCGAGGGAATGCGGCTGGAAGATGTCGCTTCGTCGGGCAATATCGTCCGCCGCACCGTAAACCGTTATAAGCAGGACAGCACTTCTTCGTTAAGTAAACTCGACGAACGGCGGATCGGTATCCCGGACATTGTTGCTGCAGCCGAGAATGAGGACGATTTCGCGCAGATGATGCTCGAGCGGACGGGAACTTATGTCGGGATGGCCGTCGCTACCGTGATCAACCTGCTCAATATTGAAAAGATCGTTATCGGCGGCGAGATAATGCAGGCAAAACATCTTGTTTTGGATGCGGTGATAGCTCGCGCAAAAGAACTTTCGTTCGCTCCTTCTTTTGAAAACACGGAAATCGTCGCCGGTGAACTGGGCGAAAACGCCTCGGCAATCGGCGTGGCGTTAATGGCGAACGGCGTTTGATAATTTTGTTTATCAGCAGTGCTTATTTATCCCGGCCTTGTTGAAAGAGCAAAAGCCTACTATTTTTTTATTGTGGAATTTGCGGATTCTATTAGATTTAGTAGAATTAAAATTTAGTTTTACGGTAGGTACTCAAAGCAACATATTATATTCGCAGTTCCGCTCCGGTTTCCTTTGAAACCCGGGAAAAGCGAAGTTTTATCATTTGTAAACCCTTGGGCAAAGAGACTTGTAAAGATGGCGCAATTTTTTAACAAAAGTGCAAACAATATAGCCAGAATAAGCATGGTCGCGGCGGTAGTTTTGGGCGGTACTGCTTTTTTTGCCTATACCCAGATCGCTCGTTCGTCGTATCTGACCGGACGGTATCTGGAAAAGCAGCAGCCCGTTCAGTTCAGCCACAAACACCATGTAGGCGACGACGGCATCGATTGCCGTTACTGCCATTCGACAGTCGAAACGACAGCTTCGGCGGGAATGCCTTCGACGCAAACCTGCATGAACTGCCACAGCCAGATATGGGCCGACAGTCCTTATCTAGAACCGGTCCGGGCAAGCTTCCGGGAAAATAAACCAATAGAATGGGAACGCGTCCACGACCTGCCCGAATTTGCGTATTTTAACCACAGTATTCATATAGCGAAAGGCGTTGGGTGTTCGACATGCCACGGCCAGATCGATAATATGCCGGCGGTTTTCCAGGAAAACACTCTGCAGATGGAATGGTGTTTGGCGTGCCACCGCGAACCGGAGAAATTTATCCGGCCGAAATCAGAAATTTATAATATGCAGTGGCAGGACGGCGATCTGACGACCGAAGAAAGGGTCGATCTAAAAGCGAAAAACAAGATCCGCGGCAAGGAAATGATGACAAGCTGTTCGACGTGTCATCGATAAAAGATGTCAGATATTAGATGTTAGATTTCAGAAAGAACCGATATCTAGAATCTGACCTCTAGCAACTGCAAGAAAAGGAATCAGTAAATAAATGTCCAGCCCTGATAGCAAACAAAACTTTGCAGCGATGCGTGAACGGATCCTTTCCGAGAACGGCAAGGATTATTGGCGTAGTGTCGAGGAATTCGCCGACACACCGGAATTCGGGGAGTTCGTAAAGCGCGAATATCCGAATCACGCCGAGGAATGGAACGATAGCCTCAGCCGCCGCAATTTTGTAAAGTTTATGGGCGCGTCGCTGGCCTTCGCGGGTTTGAGCGGCTGCGTTATCCAGCCGGCCGAAAAGATCGTTCCCTACGTCCGCCCGCAAGAAGACATGCTTCCGGGAAAACCTCTTTTCTACGCAACGGCGATGTCGGTCGGCGGAGTTGCAACGGGATTGCTTGCCAAATCATACGAAGGCCGGCCGATCAAACTCGAAGGCAATCCGCTGCATCCGGGTAGCCTAGGCTCGACAGATATTCTGGCTCAGGCGTCGCTGCTGGACATGTACGACCCTGACCGTTCGCAGGAAGTCACATATCGTGGGACCCCGAAAAGCTGGCAGAATTTTATAACCTCGCTTCGCACGGCGGTCGTGGAAAACGGCGTGGACGGCGGTGCCGGCGTGAGATTTTTGACGGAAACGGTAACCTCGCCGACGCTTCAGGCACAATTTCGGCAGGTCGCATCCGAACTTCCGAACGCAAAATGGATACAGTACGAGCCGGCCAACAACGATAACGCAACGGCCGGTGCCAGGCTCGCGTTCGGCTCGCCGGTCAATACGGTTTACAGATACGATATGGCCGATCGTGTTCTTACATTGGACAAGGACATTTTCTCCGATTTTAATGTCCGGTATAAGGCCGACTACGCAAAAAGGAAAAGCCTCACTGAGGACGGCAGGGAAATCAGCCGTCTTTACGCCGTTGAAACTACGATGACGCTGACCGGAGCGAAGGCCGATCACCGTCTTGCGGTCAGGCCGAGCCAGATGGCAGAAATCGCAAAAGCTATTGCGGCAGCGGTAGGCGTTGCGGGCTCGGTTTCGGCCTATACGGAAAATGCTCAGTGGATTGCGGCACTTGCCCGTGACCTGAATGCTCATCGCGGCCGTTCGATCGTCGTGCCGGGTGATAATCAGCCGCCAGTAGTTCACGCCATTGCTCACGCAATGAACGCTGCTCTGGGGAATGTCGGGCAAACAGTCGTCTATACCGAACCGCTTTCGCCTTTTACTGAGCGAACGCAGGTCGAACAGCTTCGCGAATTGATAGGCGATATCGACGGCGGACGCGTGAAAATGCTCGTCATTCTCGGCGGCAATCCGGTCTATAACACGCCGATCGACTTAAAATTGAATAAGGGGCGGATGGACAAGGTGCCGCTTAGAGTTCATCTCGGCATGCAGGTCGATGAGACGGCGGAGCTTTGTCATTGGCACGTTTCGCAGAAGCATTATCTCGAAACGTGGAGCGACGCCCGTGCCTATGACGGCACCGTGTCGATAGTCCAGCCTCTGATCCAGCCGCTATACGACAGCAAGAGCGTGCATGAGGTCGTACAGCTTTTATTCCGCGAGAATTTTGACAGCAAGGATTACGATATTGTAAAAGCTTATTGGCAGACTCAGAATATGACGGGCGCACCCGCGCCTGCCGCAACTCCCTTGCCCGCCGCGACTCCGGCGGTTAGGGAGCCTGTTTCCGCAGCAAGAGAAACCATAACTATCGCGGAGGCCCCGCAGCCCGCCGCCACACCGGCCGGACAAAGTGCGCCGAAAACCTTTGAAGACAATTGGCGAAAGGCCGTTCATGACGGTGTGGTCCCGAACACCGCGCTTGCGGCGAAATCGGTTACGGCGAATACGGGATTTTTGAGCCAGCCCTCCGCCGTTCCGGTGAACAGCGGGCCGATCGAGTTTGCCATTCTTCCCGATCCGAGCGTTTATGACGGGAGATTTACAAACAACGGCTGGCTGCAGGAACTTCCTAATCCGCTGACGAAAATAACCTGGGAAAATGTCGCTTTGGTCAGCCCGAATACGGCTGATGAATTAAAACTCAATCGCGGAAATGACCCGGACGAAATATCGGGCGGCGAACGCGGCACTGCATTTATCAATACTCGCGGATCGAACATGACGGCGGACACGCTGGTTGTTAATTATCAGGGAGCGAAGATCGAAAAGCCGGTGCCGGTTTGGATCTCGCCGGGGCAGCCTGACGGAGTCGTTACATTATTTATGGGTTACGGCCGCACGCGGGCCGGGCGTGTCGGGACGGGATTGGGTTACAACGCCTTTGACGTGCAGCGTTCGGATGCGATGAATTTCGGTTCGGGAACTATCGAGAAAACCGGCGAAAAAGCTACGATAGCTTCGACGCAGATCCATTTTAATATGGAAGGCCGCGACCTTTTGCGGGTTTTCGACGCGGATGTGTTCCAGGCAAACCCGCATCTTGCCGATCAGGAAGACTTTTACGATAAATCGATGTACCAGGAAGCCGCTAAGGTATATCAGGAGCAATACAAAGAGAATCACAAGTGGGGAATGACCATCGACTTAAATTCCTGTATCGGATGCAACGCATGTGTTCTCGCCTGCCAGGCTGAGAATAATATTCCCGTCGTCGGCAAGGAGCAGGTGGAGCGAAGCCGCGAAATGCATTGGATGCGGATAGATGCGTACTATACCGGCGGCGATGTCAATCACCCGGATGGGCTGCATTTCCAGCCGGTGTTGTGCCAGCAGTGCGAACAGGCTCCGTGCGAGGTCGTCTGCCCGGTGACGGCGACGGTTCACAATCCGGAAGGTTTGAACGATATGGTCTACAACCGCTGCGTCGGGACCCGTTATTGCTCTAATAACTGTCCTTATAAGGTAAGGCGGTTCAATTTCCTTCTCTATCAGGATTGGGATACGCCTCAGTATAAATTGATGCGGAACCCGGAAGTTTCGATCCGAAGCCGCGGCGTCATGGAAAAATGCACCTATTGCACCCAGCGTATTTCCGCCGCCCGTATCGAGGCCGAAAAGGACGGCCGCCGCATTGCCGACGGGGAAGTGGTGACCGCGTGCCAGTCGGCCTGCCCCACGGGAGCTATTATTTTCGGCGATATGAACGATCCGCTTAGTAAGATTGCTAAATCGAAGGCGGATCTGCGTGATTATAATTTGCTGAACGAACTGAACACACAGCCGAGAACGACGTATTTGGCCGGCTTGAAAAATCAGAACAAGGAAATGCCGGACTACAAGGCTTTGGTGGTTCCGAAATCGCACGTCAGTCAGAAATCGCATGATGACGTGAAGCCGGCTGGAGAAGCGCATTGAGCGCCTTTGGAGTTTCGATGTAGTTTGCTCGTCGTCAACCAGGAAGCCTGTTGAAGCCGGAACTGCAAGCGTTTGAGAGATTTTGAGATTTTCGATTTTGAGACGACATTGCGTGTTTCTGTTTCACCTCACATGAAACAGATTGACGTGTGAAACAACTGAAACAAGCGGCCTTGCAAAAATATGCAGGAAGATAAAGACCTAAAAGAAATTCAGGAAAGAATTTACCCGCCGATGGTGGAGGGCGATCATTCGTTCGGGACGGTTTCGGACAAGATCGGCGACGTGACGCTCAAGAAAAGAACGCCGTTTTTCTGGTTTATCGGATTCGGTATTTCTTTCATGGTCGCGCAACTGCTTCTTTTCGCTGTGACTACGCTTCTGGCGAAGGGCATCGGCATCTGGGGAAACAATCAGCCGGTGGGATGGGCTTTCGATATTATCAACTTCGTCTGGTGGATCGGTATCGGCCACGCCGGAACTTTGATCTCCGCTATTCTCCTGTTGCTGAATCAGAAATGGCGGACGTCGATCAACCGTTTTGCCGAGGCGATGACGCTATTCGCCGTGGCATGCGCCGCGATGTTTCCGCTGCTCCATACGGGACGTCCGTGGCTTGCGGCTTACTGGCTTTTCCCATATCCGAATACGATGGGCATTTGGCCGCAATTCCGCAGCCCGCTGATCTGGGATGTTTTCGCGGTTTCGACCTATGCCTCGATCTCGCTTTTGTTCTGGTATGTGGGGCTTATTCCCGATCTCGCCACGCTGCGTGACCGGGCGAAGAATAAGTATTTTAAATTAGTTTACGGACTGCTTTCTTGGGGCTGGCGCGGGTCGGCCAGACATTGGCATAGGTACGAGATCGCTTATCTGCTGCTCGCCGGTATTTCGACGCCGCTGGTTCTTTCGGTCCATTCTATCGTTAGCTTCGACTTCTCGGTGTCGCAGGTTCCGGGCTGGCACGCGACGATATTCCCGCCGTATTTCGTTGCGGGTGCTATATTTGCCGGGTTCGCGATGGTGCTGATCCTCTGTATTCCCCTTCGTGTCTGGTACAACATGAAGGATTTCATCACCGACACACACCTTATCTACATGGCGAAGATCATGCTCGCGACCGGGATGATCGTCGTTTACGGGTACGCAATGGAAGCGTTCTTCGGCTGGTACAGCGCCAGCCAGTATGAAGTTTTCATGGTCAAGAACCGTATATGGGAAGGCCCGTATTGGTGGTCTTACTGGCTGCTGATCATTTGCAACGGCCTGTCGATCCAGTTGCTGTGGTTCAAGCGTTTCCGCGAAAGCCCGTTCTGGCTATTTATGATATCGATCGTCGTCAGCATCGGTATGTGGCTGGAGCGTTTCGTTATCATCGTTACGAGTTTGAACCGCGACTTTTTACCTTCGTCGTGGGCGATGTACAGCCCGACGATCTTCGACTGGTCGATGTTTATCGGGACGATCGGATTTTTCTTTACCCTGATATTTTTATTCGTGCGGTTTCTGCCGGTCATTTCTATTTTCGAGGTTCGCACATTGCTGCCTGACGCAAGTGTTCACGGCGTCCATCATGATTTTGAGGAATCGGTCCTCGAAATTCAGAACACCGAAGAAGCGGCCGAAGGGCTGGACGAAAAGCCCGACCGGCACAGATTTGAGTAATAGATATGGAAAAGAACCTTTACGGACTAATGGCGGAATTCGATACGCCGACCCAGCTAGTCGACGCTGCCCGAAAGGTGCGCGAGGCAGGATATACGAAAACCGATGCTTTTTCGCCGTTTCCGATCCATGAAATGGACGAGGCTCTCGGGATTCGCCGAAGCATCCTGCCATACCTCGTATTCGGCGGAGGGGTCACGGGCTTATTGCTCGGCATCGGTCTGCAGGTTTTTGTCCATTATATAGATTATCCGCTGAACGTCGGCGGACGTCCCTACATCAGCATTCCGTCTTTTGTTCCGGCGGCTTATGAATTGACTATTCTGCTGGCCGGGTTTACTGCTGTATTCGGGATGCTTTTCCTGAACGGCCTGCCGCGGCCTTATCACCCGGTTTTCAATGTTCCTCGTTTTGCTTTAGCAACTCGCGAGAAGTTTTTTCTGGTGATCGAAACGGCAGACCCGAAGTTCGAATACGACGATTCGAAAAGTTTTATGGAAAGCCTGAACCCGCAGGAGGTTTTTGATGTCGATGAGTAACCGCTTCGCGGAAGTAAAAAGTACAAAGGCAAAAGGCAAAATTGGAAATGGAAAGGGTATGGGATCACTCTTAACTTTTTACTTTTTACTTTTTACTTTCGCCTTTCTTACGGGTTGCGGTGTCCGTTTCGATATGCAGGATCAGCCGCGGTACAAGGCGTATAAAAAGAGCGATTTCTTTACCGATGGCCGTGCGTCGAGGGATATTCCGGAAGGTACGGTCGCACGCGGGCTGTTGAAGGAAAACAAGGCTTTGCACACCGGCAAGATAGATAATCCCGATCCGAATGTGCAGGTCGAAACGACTACCAACGCGGCCGGTAACACGCTTGTATCAAGCTTTCCGAACGCCATTGACGAATTCCCGATGCCGATGACGAAGGAACTTGTTGATCGCGGTCAGGATAGATACAACATTTACTGTATCGTCTGCCACGGCCCGGTCGGAGCGGGAGACGGGATGATCGTGCGACGCGGCTTCGGGCCTCCTCCGACATATCATGATGACAGGTTGAGAAATGCCCCGGTCGGACATTTCTTCGATGTGATAACAAATGGCTGGGGAAAAATGAACGGTTACGCAGATAAACTTCCGGCGGCGGACAGGTGGGCGGTCGTCGCCTACATCAGAACATTACAGGTCAGCCAAAATCCGGAAGAAACGATGAAAATGAATTCAGGCACATCGGCGACGCCGACTGCAACTCCCGGAGGTGCACGATAATGGCTGATATTGGAAATTATCAGGCACCGGCGGACTTGGGCCGGCTCCGCACCCTGGCCCTTGGCATAGGCGGGATCGCGCTCATCGCATGGGCGGTCGGATACTTCTTCAGCCCGGAACAGGCGCTTCGTTCCTGGCTTCTGGGATTTATATTCTGGGGCGGGATCTCTATAGGCAGTATCGGCGTTCTGATCCTGCAGTACTTGACTGGCGGAGCTTGGGGATTGGTGATCCGGCGGACTATCGAGGCGGCAACACGTACGCTTCCACTGGTTTTTCTGATGTTTTTGCCGCTGGCGATAGGAGTCACGCAGCTTTACGAATGGACGCATCTGCCGGCGGATGACTACACGGTAATTCATCGCGGCTGGTATATGACGCCTGTTGCATGGATCCTCAGGTCAGTGATCTATTTTATTTTGTTCGGCATCATGGCTTACCTGCTCAATAATTGGTCGGCCCAACAGGATAAGACCGATAACCACGAAGACGCCGCGAAATTTTTAGGCTATGCGACGGCTTTTTCGGGGCCGACGATGGTGATCTACGCGTTGATCGTCACATTTGCCGTGGTCGATTGGGTAATGACGCTCGATCCGCATTGGTTTTCGACAATGTTCGGATTCCTGTTTATTGCCGGATGGGCCCTGAGCTGCTTCTGTTTTTCGGTCGTCATTTTGGCGTATCTCTCGGAAAGGTCGCCGATGAACCGCGTGCTCGGCAAACGCCATTTTCATGATCTCGGCAAATTGATGCTCGCTCTCGTGATGGTTTGGGCATACTTTAATTTCTCGCAGTTTCTGATCATCTGGTCAGGTAATATTCCGGAGGAAACGGGATATTACCTGACACGTATGAAGGGTGCATGGGGTTATATAGGCGTCGCCCTCGTGTTGTTTCATTTCGCGTTTCCTTATCTATTGCTCCTAAAACGGGACATCAAGCGAAAGGCGAAATGGCTCGCGAGTTTAGGGATATTTATTCTATTGATGCGGCTTGTGGATATGTTCTACCTGATCGCTCCAAATCCGAGAATCGATACTCACGGCCTGGGACAGGGTGCTTTCGTGATCAGTTGGATGGATTTTGTTGCTCCGGTCGCCGTCGGCGGGATCTGGCTGTGGTATTTCTTCGGGCAACTGATGAAGCGGCCGCTCGTTCCGGTCATGGACCCGTTTTTGGATAGTGCGATCGAGCACGGGAAAGGACACTAGTAAGGTCGATATTCAAGGTCGGATACAGATCTTGTGCATTGGACTTTGAACTTAAGAATATGGGACAGACAAAACACGAAAAATCCTTTGTCGATTTTGACAAGCCGTACGAGCAGAACGTAATCGGATTGAAAGGTGTCTTTTATTTCGGGATCGGACTCGTGATCCTGATAGTGGTTACATTCGGCTTGATGTGGGCGTTCTTGAATGTCCTTGCGGAAAATGCCCAGGAGGAAAAGCGTTCGAATACGCCGATGATGATGAGCGAGAAGGAACGCCTTCCGCCCGAACCGCGAATCCAGGGGGCACCGGGTTTTGGTGTCGAATCTCCGAATGGGCGCATGAATCTCGAACTCAAAGCTCCTCAGTCCGAATACTGGGAACTTCGAAAGCAGTGGGAGGAAACGTGGGTTGCCGGGCAAAAAGACGCCGCGACGGGAATGACGGTCACGATGCCGATCGAAATGGCGAAAGAAAAGTTTCTGGCCCAGGCTGTAAAGGCAAAATCCGGTGCCGAAGCCGAAAAGGCGGCGAAACAATCGCAAATGTATTTCACGGATGCGAGTTCCGGACGGATGGCGGCGGAGAAGAGAAGGTAGACCGATCTGCGATTTTAGATTAGGAATTGCGATTTGAAGTGCAGACTTCTATTCGGATTATTTTAGATTCGGAAACAGACCAATGATGAAATCGGGTTCAGCAAAATTAGCATTATCACAGCTGAAGCTTTCTGTATGGGTGTTCGTTTTACTTTCGACCCTTACTATTTCGGCGCAAAAGAGCGAGCATTATAACTCACCGCTTTATTCGCCGAAGACGTACGATCCGTCGCAGACATCGAGTTCAGGGCTTCCCGACGCTCTTCAGAAAATAGGCATCGAGCAGAAGCTTGGCGAATCTTTGCCGCTCGAAACGGAATTCAAGGACGAGAACGGTCAGACAGTTAAATTGGGACAACTCTTTAACAAGCAAAAGCCCGTTATTCTGGCCTTTGTCTATTACGAATGCCCGATGCTGTGCAACGAAGTTCTCAACGGCCTGACGGGCACTTTGAAAGGAATTTCGTTTGATGCCGGTAAAGATTACGACGTCATCGCTATCAGCTTCGACACGCGGGAAAACGAAAAGCCCGGCCTGTCCGCTAATAAAAAAACCAGTTATATGGAGCGTTACGGACGTCCGGGAACCGAGAAGGGATGGCATTTCCTGACCGGAACGCAGGAATCGATCGACGCGGTAACAAAAGCAGCCGGGTTTGGATACCAGTGGGACGAAAAGAGCGAGCAGTTCGCCCATGCCGGCGGAATTATGATCTTGACGCCTGACGGAAAATTGTCGCGGTATCTGAACGGAATCGATTATGCACCGAAGGATGTGAAATTCGGCCTGATGGAATCGAGTCAAAACAAAGTAGGAAGTGCTACCGAAAAGCTCCTTTTATATTGCTATCATTATGATCCTTCGACCGGAAAGTACGGATTAGCGATTTTGAGCGTGCTTCGGTTGATTTCGATAGTGATGCTGTTTGGAATAGGTGTGGTTGGTCTTGTTTTTTGGCGACGGAATAGGAAGATTTCAGATTCCAAATTCCAAATTCCAAATTCACCTGTTTAACCTGGATCTGGAATTTAGAGAAATTTATGCAATCGTGGGTACCATTATTTCCTGAACAAGCTTCGACTTTTGCGTGGCAGGTTGACCTGTTGTATTTCTACCTGATCATTGTCAGCGTTGCTTTTTCCATTCCGATAGTCGCGGCGATATTCTATTTCGGGGTCAAGTACCGAGAAAGGGACAAGTTTGCGACGCCGGAAGAGATGCACGGCTCGATCATGCTGGAAACCGTCTGGTCGATAATACCTTTCGTAGTGTCGATGACGATCTTCCTCGGCGGAGCGATAGTTTTCTACAACCAGTTCCGCGCCCCGGATGACGCAATGGAAGTTTATGTCGTCGGCAAGCAGTGGATGTGGAAACTGCAGCATGAAACCGGTCACCGCGAGATCAACGAACTTCATGTACCGGTGGGCCGCAAAGTGAAACTGACGATGACGACCGAAGACGTCCTGCACGATTTTTCGATCCCGGCATTTCGCACCAAGGCCGATGTAGTACCAGGCCGCTACACTTATTTATGGTTCGAGGCGACAAAGCCCGGAAAGTATCACCTGTTCTGCGCGGAGTACTGCGGATTGAATCACTCCGGGATGGGCGGATTCGTTTACGTGATGGAGCAGAGGGATTTCGACAATTGGCTCAGCGGAAACGTTTCGGGCCAGACGCCCGTCGAAGCTGGAAAAGACCTGTTCGAGAACAAGCTCGGCTGTGCATCATGCCACGCCGGCGGCCCGCAGCAGCGGGGAGCAAAGCTTGAAGGGATATTTAACAAGGACGTGAAATTGGTCGGCGGACAGACGGTCATTGCTAACGAGGAATATATACGAAATTCGATCCTTAATCCGGGCGGCCAGGTCGTGGAGGGCTTTCAGCCGATAATGCCGACATTTAAGGGTCAGGTAACGGAAGAACAGCTAGTGTCACTAGTGGCGTATATCAAATCGCTCAGCGGCGTTACGGGAACCACGACGGCCGGCGGAACGAACTCAAACTCGGCGAATAGCAGTACGAATTCTTCCGCGGCCAATAGTTCGACATCGAGCGCGGCAAACCGCGGTAACTCGAATACGCAGGGGAACCGGCCAGCTCCCGCAAACAGGTAGATAAGGTTATTGAGATTATGCAAAACGCAGATGTAATTGGAGCCGATTTTCCAAAAGAGCCAAAGGTTAACTACCTTACGAACGGAACTACGCTCAAATCATGGCTTTTGACGAAGGATCATAAGCGGATTGCGATCATGTATCTGATTTCCGTTTCCGTGTTCTTTTTCATGGGCGGTCTCTACGCGTCGGCGATCAGGCTGGAACTCTTAACGCCGGAAAGCGATCTGATGCAGTCCGGGACGTACAACAAAGCGTTTACCCAGCACGGCATCCTGATGATCTTCTTTTTCCTGATCCCATCGATACCGGCTATATTGGGTAATTTTCTTCTGCCGATCATGATCGGGGCGAAGGACCTTGCACTGCCGCGCGTCAATCTTCTAAGCCTTTATCTTTACTGGATCGGGGGAGCATTGACGCTTTTCTCGCTGATGCAGGGCGGCGTCGATACCGGCTGGACGTTCTATACTCCGTACAGCACGACATTCTCTAATACATTTGTCATGGCCGTCGGCCTCGGCATCTTTATCAATGGTTTCTCTTCGATCCTGACCGGCCTCAACTTCATCGTCACGGTCCATACGATGCGTGCCCCCGGAATGACATGGTTCCGCCTGCCGCTGTTTGTTTGGGCCCAATATGCGACGAGCCTGGTGATGATCCTCGGTACGCCTGTGATCGCTATAACGATATTGCTGCTGGCGATCGAACGCGTCGCCAGGGTAGGAATTTTCGATCCCTCGATCGGCGGCGATCCTATTTTGTTTCAGCATTTATTCTGGTTTTATTCGCATCCGGCCGTTTACATCATGATCCTGCCCGGAATGGGCGTGATCAGCGAACTGATCTCTAATTTCTCGCGGAAAAAGATCTTCGGTTACGAATTCATCGCGTTTTCTAGCATTGCGATCGCGGTTTTCGGATTCCTTGTTTGGGGACATCACATGTTCGTCAGCGGGCAATCGATCTACGCGGGGCTTGTATTCTCGTTCCTTACGATGGTCGTAGCGGTGCCGTCCGCGATCAAGATGTTTAACTGGACCGCGACCCTTTATAAAGGCTCGATCCTGTGGGATACGCCGATGCTTTATGCTATCGGGTTCATGGGCTTGTTTTTGATCGGTGGATTGACCGGATTGTTCCTTGGCTCGATGGGTTTGGTGGTTCATTTGACCGACACCTATTTCGTAGTCGCCCATTTTCACTACGTAATGGTCGGCGGACAGGTGATCGCGTATCTCGGCGGAATACACTACTGGTGGCCGAAAATGACGGGAAAGATGTACTCGGAATTTTGGGGCAAGATTTCGGCGATGCTCGTGTTTATCGGCTTTAATCTGACATTTTTCCCGCAGTTTATTTTGGGATATCAGGGAATGCCGCGGCGATATGCTTCCTATCCGGAAGAATTACAGGTGCTGAATATTTTCTCCACGGCGGGAGCATCCGTACTCGGCGTCGGTTTATTGATGCCGGTGGTTTACCTCATGCATTCTCTCTTTTATGGCAAGGATGCGGGCGATAATCCGTGGATGCTGCCGGGACTTGAATGGCGAACGAGTTCTCCTCCGCCGACCGAGAACTTCGAAACGACTCCGATCGTCACGTGGGAAGCTTATGAATTCGGCGAGGAAAGCGGACTCGATCTTGAGGAAGCGAAGCGCAGGGAAGCGATAACGACGGTAAGGTAATTTTCGATTTGCGATCTTGGATCACATTAAAGCTTTTATTTGCAAAAGTAACAATCGCAATTCGAAAATCTAAAATCGCAAATAAAGAATATGGCGTCACACGCAGACACACACGAACATTATCACCAGCCGGGGCTTCAGCACCAGTTTGAGGACATGAAGCAGCAGGAAGAATCGGTCTCGATCGGAATGTGGTTATTTCTGGTCCAGGAGATCATGTTCTTCGGCGGACTTTTTACGGTCTATCTGGTATTCCGCTCGAAGTTTCCGATCGCTTTCGCAGCCGGCAGTAATCATCTGGATGCATTCTGGGGCGGACTGAACACGCTCGTGCTGATCGTCAGCAGTTTGACGATGGCCCTTACCGTTTATTACGCTCAACGCGGCAACCGCAACATGCAGGTGATAATGATCGTCCTGACGATGCTTTTCGGCGCTACGTTTCTAGGCGTTAAGGCTATCGAGTACACCGACAAATACAATCACGGAACAATCCCGGTGGACGGCTGGAACAAGAAGACAAAAAAAGGCGAGAAGCCGGAACATGCTTCAATCGTTCTGCCGTTTGAAACCAAAGTCTCGGCCGCCGAAGCGAAACCGGGAGCCGAAGAGCATCCTTACGTTAATGAGCGCGGAGTTTTTCAGATCACCGAGCACGATCTCGAATTGGTAGCTCAGGAGAAAGACACGCTGACCGAATCGGAACGGATCGGTTATTATTCCGGGGATGTGCTCGACCCTGCCAAATTTCGCGACAAGATCCGGATATTTTTCTGGATATATTTTGTTATGACGGGGCTTCACGCTCTGCACATGATCATCGGGTTAGGCCTGATGGCGTGGCTGCTGTGGAAAGCATGGACGAACACGTTCAGTGCGGATTATTACATGCCGGTCGAGATGTCCGGCCTGTACTGGCACTTCGTCGACATCGTATGGATTTTCCTGTTCCCGCTGCTTTACCTGCTGGGCAGGCACTTTTTACACTAGGGAGAAATAATGTCGGATAATCACGATGAACATCAGCACATGAACATTCCGAAATACCTCGGGATTTTCGGGATCTTGGTTGTCGGTACGATAGCAACGTATTTTGCCGCCACGATCGATATGGACTGGATCTTTCCCGGTGCCAATACGCTGGTAGCGCTTATAATTGCATTTACCAAAATGTCGTTCGTCATGCTCTTCTTCATGCACGTATATTGGAGTTCGAAATTGATCTGGCTGTCAGCAATAGCAAGCTTTTTCTGGCTGGCGATAATGTTCGCTTTTACGATGCAGGATTATGTGACACGCGGGACGGGAATATTCTCCGTTTAGCGTAAAGTCCGGTCGAACACGGAACGCGGTGCGGAGGCAGAAACCTCTCGTGACCGCGTCTTTTCATGGTTAGGTGTCTGACTTTTATCGTGCTATTATTCTCGGTTTGATACGGTTTGCGTTGTATTTACGCGTGTATTTAAGGGACAACAGTGTATTCGATAAGGACATCAGAAACGGAAGATGTTTATTAAAATAAGCAGTTTGCAATCATATCTATTAATTTTCATTTTTGCGGCGGGTTTACTTTCGGGATGCAATATCGTCAAAACCGAGAGCAAGACGCCTACCCTTTTGAAAACGGAAAACGCTGCTCAGGCCCAGCTGATGAGCGAAGTGAACCGCTTTGCGCGTGTCGCGTCGATGCGTGCAAAAATGGACCTTAAATTTGAGGACAATTCCTTTGCTCAATTCGGCAGTAAAGAAGTCTACCGTTCGGCAGACGGAGAAGTTGTCGTCCAGCGTCCGGCGAATATTTTATTGAAGGTTCAGGTGCCGGTGATCAAGACGGACGTTGCGCAGATGACTTCAGATGGCAGTAAATTCCGCGTGGCGATACTCCAGGACGGCGGAAGCGGGAAGTACAAAAAATTTGTGATGGGCACGAACGACGCCGATTACTCGAAACTGCAAAAAGATCTCAGCTCGAATGGCGAAAACGGCAGTGCCGCGATCAAGCAAAACGTCAACGCATTCGCCAGCCTACGCCCACAGCATTTTACCGATGCGATGCTCGTTCGGCCTACAGACGATGACCATTTTTACACGCAGAGCACGATCTTTCAAACGGAAGAGGACATTTCTCAGCCAAAAAAATCGCCTCTCAGGTCGGTCACGCGCGGTTATTACCTTTTGGACGAATTCTCGAAGGGTGACAATGGCCAGCTTATGATCTCGCGGAGATTCTGGTTCGACCGTGTCGGCGGCATCAGGCTTGCCCGGCAGCAGTTGTTCGATAACGCGGGCGAGATCGAGTCCGACATCATTTACGGGCGCGAGGGCAATCTCACCGAATCGGGCGAATACAAGAATTTGCCGCTGCGCGTTCAGGTTACGCGGTTGAAAGAAAAATATACGATGAGCCTGACCTATCAGACGCCCGAAGCAGTGACGATCGGCAAGACCTATCCCGCGGCAGCATTTGTGCTGGAGAATACGTGGAACCTCGAAGAGGTCGACCTGGATAAAAAGCTGCAGGAAGTTATGGCGCAGACGCCGCCCCAGCCGGTCAGCACATTGCCGAATGCGGCTTCCAAGTTTCAGCCCCGCTAGATGAAAACCGTTTTACAAACCGAAAATTTAACCAAGTCTTACAAGATCGGGAAGATGGAAGTGCCGGCTCTGCGCGGTGTTACGCTGGAAATAAAACAGGGCGAATTCGTGGCGATCATGGGGCCGTCCGGCTGTGGGAAATCGACACTGTTGCATCTTTTGGGCGGTCTGCTTAGCCCGACCAGCGGTAAAATATTGATCGATGACGAAGACCTTTCAAAGGTTTCCGACGCCCAGCGCACAGATATCCGGCGCCGAAAGATCGGTTTTGTGTTCCAGCGTTTCAATCTGTTTCCGACGCTGACCGCCGACGGCAATCTCAAACTCGCCGAGAAAATTCATACCGGAAAAAGCAACGGGAGCGACACTAACCGGCGTGACGTCTTGCGGCTTTTGAAATTGGAAGATAAAATGCACCACAAACCGCTCGAACTTTCGGGCGGAGAGCAGCAGCGTGTCGCATTGGCTCGTGCGGTGATCAATAGCCCGGCGATAATCTTGGCCGACGAACCGACCGGGAACCTCGACACGGAGAATTCGCAGATCGTTTTGGATATGTTTCGCGAATTGAACGAAAAATTTCAGCAGACGATCATAATGATAACGCACAATCCCGAAGCAGCTGCCGTGTGTTCACGAATAATCAGGATGCGGGACGGTATGATCGCAGACTAGGACTACTAAGATTAGTTTTTGTTTTTAACCGAAAGAATTGCTCAATCTGATCAGAAAATTTGTGATGTGGAATTTCGACCGCGAGACGTCGCAGTATTTGATCTTTTGCCTTTTGATCGTCTCATTTATCTTTTTAACGCCAAAAGCCTGGTTTAATAAACCTGAAAGGCCTGCAACCCAAACACAGCGTGTTGTCGTCCAACCTTAGTATTTTAGCGGAATGGGAACCGCAGTATCCGATGTTAGAGAATTCAAAGGCTCTAACATTTTTTATAAGGAAATACTGTTTTTATGAATAAAGTTTTAAGACATAGTGTGGCGGCATTTGCATTGGCGGTTGTTTTCAGTGCTGTCGGCGTAACGGAGACGAAAGCTCAGGGAATTCTCAACGAAATTCTGAAGCGGATGGATAACCACAATAAAAATTTGACGTCGCTGCGTGCTGAGGTGACGATGGTAAAATTCAACGCGCAATTGAAAGACAGTGAGACAACGGTAGGCACGGCCATCTATCGCCCACGACCGGGCAAGGACGCGTTGGTGCGGATCGATTGGCGAAAACCGGATGAGTCTTTGGCCGTTGTGGATAAACAGTACATAATTTACCGGCCTCGGCTTAATCAGGCCTATCAGGGAAGCACAAACAGCGCACAAGGTAATGCAAAAGCCGGCGGAGCACTCGCGTTTATGAGCATGTCAAAAGGACAACTCAGGCAGAATTTCGAGGTCGCGTATCTGGACGAGGGCACGCTGAGTGACGGAACCAAGACCGTTCATCTCGAGTTGACTCCGAAGACACGGCAAAGCTACAAAAGTGCCGAAATTTGGGTGGATGCGAATGGTATGCCTGTCCAATCGAAGGTAACGGAACATAATAGCGACACGACGACCGTGCTGCTGTCGAAGCTGGAAAAGAATATAACTATCACTGGCGATAAATTCAAGATCGTGCTGCCTAAAGGCACGACTATAGTCAAGGCTTAGAATCTTGAATATTTTACGAAAAGGCTTTGACCAGATGGCGGTCAAAGCCTTTTCTGCTGGTTTGAAAAGAATTGATGCAAAATCTATAATAAAGGGTTTGGAGTCGGTAGGGTAAAATTATGCCAAAGGCAAGCAGTTTCAGCAGGTTCACACGCGGAGTACGGCACACGGTCCGTGCTTTTGCTTCGACGCGCCATCCGGTATTGGTGCATATCGTGCCGATGCGGCGGTGCAATCTTGCCTGTACATACTGCAACGAATACGACAAAACGAGCGAACCGGTGCCGATCGATGTAATGCTCAAGCGCATCGATAAGCTGGCTGAATTCGGTTCCTCGGTCATCACGATCTCCGGTGGCGAGCCGATGATGCATCCGGAAATTTTTGAGATAATCGCGCGGATCCGTCACCACGGGATGATTGCAGGGTTGATATCGAACGGTTACTATTTTCAGCCCGAAAAGGTGAAAAAGCTGAACGAAGCCGGGCTCGATTATCTTCAAATTTCGATCGATAATGTGAATCCCGACGATGTCTCGAAGAAGAGTCTCAAGGTTTTGGACGGCAAACTAATCAACCTACGCGACCACGCAAAGTTCAAGGTGAATATTAATTCGGTTGTCGGCGGCGGCGTTGCCAATCCCGATGAAGCCTTGATCATCGCTAATCGGGCGATAGAGCTAGGATTTTCTTCGACCGTCGGCGTTATCCATGACAGCGACGGCTTGAATAAAGGACTTACCGAGCGCGAAAAAGAAGTTTACAAAGAGATCAAAAGCAAAGGTGCCCGCAGCTACGCCCGTTGGAATTGGTTTCAGGACGATTTGGTCGAAGGCAAAGAACACGTCTGGAAATGCCGTGCCGGTTCGCGTTATTTGTACATCGATGAAGGCGGGATCGTCAGCTGGTGCTCGCAGCAGCGCGGCACTCCGGGCATTCCGCTCCTCGAATACACTCACGCCGATCTCGAACGAGAATATATCACCGAAAAGTGGTGCGCTCCGACCTGCACGATCCAGTGCGTCCATCAAACCGCTCTCCTCGATAAATGGCGCGACCCGCAAATTTCATTGAACGACTACAATAACCGCAACGGCAAAGGTTTGAATAAGGATACGGTTGCTCAGGTTCTAGCTGATTAGTATCACAATATTTTTACACTTCATATCTCCTTTCCAAATGTTGCATTGCTCCCGGTGATACTTTAGTATCACTTTATGCGAACCGAACTTGTCACTACATTAAAACGCCAAGCCACAGAATTACTTGCGGATCTGGAACGCGATAAGGAGCCTATCCTCATTACTCAGCACGGGCTTCCGAGCGCTTATCTCGTCGATGTGGAAAGCTTCGAGACGTTAAATCAGCGAATGGAACTGCTTGAAGGTATAGCTCGCGGGGAAATGGCACTGGCCGAAGGACGGACCGTTTCTCACGACGACGCTAGAAGACTAATGGACAGATGGCTGAAATAGTTTGGACGGAACCGGCACTTGCCGATCTGGACGCTATCGGTGATTATATCGCTTTGGACGATCCAGAGGCGGCTTCCCGGTTCGTGAAGAGGGCTTTCGAGCATGTTGGCCAGCTTGCCGACCATCCTGAGAGCGGCTCGATCCCGCCGGAACTTGGCCGTTCCCGATATCGCCAAATCGTTGAACCACCATGCAGGGTTTTTTATCGGTACGATGGTAAGACGGCGTATATTCTATATTTCATGCGATCGGAACGTCTCTTAAAACGAAAACAACTTTCGAATCGGGAACCTCCTACCGGAGATCGCTGAGCAAAGATTGACATGATGACCTTATGCCTTCAGCCAAAAGAAAAAGCGATACACTGATTTTTTTCAAGCATCTGGCCCGTGCGTACGGCGGCGCGATCCTTTTTTCGTTTCCGATACTGATGACGATGGAGGTTTGGTGGCTCGGGGCGTATCTTGATGGCTTTCGCCTGGCCCTGTTCACGCTTCTGACGATCCCGCTGCTGATCGGGCTTTCTTATTACGATGGCTTTGAAGACACTTCGAGTGTTTTAGAGGACGTAGTTGCTACTTTTGTGGCTTATGCCGTCGGGTTTACATCGTCAGCATTGTTACTATATCTTTTCGGCGTTATTACAACGGAAATGTCGGCGTCTGAAGTGATCGGAAAAATCTCTTTACAGGCAATTACGGCGAGTCTGGGAGCCATGTTCGCCCAGAGTCTGCTGATGGTCGACAAGGCGACGGAAGAACACGCCGAAGAGCGGAAACGGAGCGCCCATTACGGCGGACAGCTTTTCCTGATGGTGGTCGGAGCTGTCTTTCTATCGATGAGCGTGGCCCCTACGGAAGAGATGGTGTTGATATCTTTTCAAATGACTTACGGCCATACCGTTGCGCTGGCTCTGATATCCTTGCTTTTGATGCACGGGTTTATTTACGCCGTCGAATCCAGCGGGCATGAGAACGCTATATCAGCGGGCGCCCCGATGTGGAGTATTTTTCTTCGATACACGGTCGTCGGTTATGCAATGGCTTTGCTGATAAGTTTTTATATTCTATGGACGTTCGGCAGCATCAGCGATATGGCAATTACCGAGCAGATCAAGGCGGTGGTGGTACTAGGCGTGCCTGCCGCCGTTGGGGCTTCGGCTTCACGCATAATATTATAAGGTTTGCGGATAGCTTAAACAAATGGCTGAAGAAAAATCAAAGGGTTCAGAAAAAGAGCAAACACCTGTTTGGGAGTGGATAATCGCGGCATTTGGCCTCATTCTTGTAACCGGTGCTGTGGGCACTATGGTTTACCGGGCGGCGGCCGAAAATCCCACACCGCCCAATCTCTCCTTCAGCATTGATTCGATAGAGCCGACCGCCAACGGCTATCTCGTTAAATTTACCGTTAAAAACACAGGGAACCGAACCGCTGCCGGTCTGAACATCGAAGGCGTGCTGAAAAACGGAGAGGACGATGCGGAAACGAGTTCGGCGACACTCACATATGCTCCGGCAAACTCCGTTCGGCAAGGCGGACTTTTCTTTACCAAAGATCCGAATCAGTTCAACCTGCAGATCCGTGCATTAGGCTATGAGCAACCGTAGATTGTGAAGGTGGAAACAAAAAATGGATGAAACGAATTTAGACCTATGACACAGAAAAAATTGTATATCCCTAGTTTGCTCGGAACTAATCGAAAAGATCGTCAAAGCCAACATGTTGCTCAGTGGGTTCATTCCGAAATGGAAAAGCGGGATGAGATCGATACCAAACTCTTTGACGTTCGCGATTTCGATCTGCCGCACGATAATTACGGCCAAGAGCTAAAGGACGAATTTCCCGAATGGCGCGATGCGATAATAAAAGCAGACGGCTTGGTCATCGTCACGCCTGAATACAATCACGGCTATCCCGGAGCGTTAAAGAGCGTGCTCGATCTACTGCTCAAGGAATATATTCACAAGGCCGTTGCTTTCGTCGGTGTTTCGGCGGGCCCGTGGGGCGGCACCCGTGTGATCGAAGCCAGTGTCCCGATGGTCCGCGAACTTGGTCTCACAGTAACATTCACCGATCTGAATTTCCCGAAAGTCGCCGCCAAATTCGATGACGCCGGTAAATTGCTTGATGAAGCTTACGAAAAACGTGTTCAAGGCTTTTTGGATGAGTTGATCTGGATGAGCCAAACTCTACGCTGGGGACGCGAGAATTTGCCTTCGAAATTTCATTAGATTTTCTATTTGCGAGGAGCGTTCTACGAAAGAGCGGACAAAATAAAGTTTCCAGCTTCCTGACAAAACTCCGGGAATCCATTCAAATCAAAAAATGGCAAGTCTATTCCTTTTCCGAAATCTTATCCGTTTCCGGCTCGGGCTTCTCTTCTTTTGATCCGGGGAATCCCGGCAAAACCGGTTTTGGCTGCGGCGCATCGGCAATCTTCCTTGCCGGCGTCATGATCTTCTTGCTGACACCCCAGGCAAATGGCGACGTAGATGTATGCTCGGCAATGGCGTCCGTCCACGGCTGCGCATTTGCAAGGATCAAGCCCACACCATTTCCCATAACATTCGCCTCCATTCCGGCCGGTGTTGCATAACATTCATTGCGGCTGTCGAGTTTGGTGTTCGTTGAGCAGCTTCCATTTCCAAGAAGGGCCTGAATATGATCCTGGTCCAAATTATGCCCCAGTTCGTGCCAGATCGTTCTTATAGTTTCGTCTTCGATAAGCAATTCACTGTTGGAGCGGAAGGTCTTACGCCCATTCTGAAATCCCGCCATTTCCGCCCACTCTTTTTTTGGTCGGACGACATCAAACGTTAGATGTGCATCAATATCGGTCGAACTGCTCCCGTAAGGGCTGGTGACGCCGCCTACCATCACGAACCGGCATAAAACGTCTGGGCGATAGGTTGCCCCTTTTTCACCCGGCGGAACCTTAAAATCAAAGCCGTCGTAATTGTCCGGCGTCCGCAGCATGAATGCCCGGTCCCAAAAATCGACTCCTGAGAGAAGCTTGCGGTTAAACGCTTTTTGCGTCTCGAAGGTCCAGTCGTCGATCTCAAACCAATCGCCATTGGAATCGATGGCGTAATGAATTTTGCCATTCCAATCGGTGATGTCGTCTCTGGTGGCCTTCGTACGGCGGTCGGCAAAATTTAGAGTGTAGTAGATGACGATCGTCAGCGTCATACAGCTGGA
>JACMMN010000028.1 GCA_014379075.1 Pyrinomonadaceae bacterium
AAATGGCGATAAACAGTTAGCGGTCCATCATTTTAACCGCAGCCTGACCATATTCGAAACAGCGGAGGACCTTTACCACACTGCCCTTGCTCATTATTTGATCGGCGGAAATTTTGCAGGACCGCAGGCGAGCCGGGCGGTCAAACACCTGACAACGGCCGGCGAGATATTTAAGAAGCTTGGGATAAAATCGTTTGTCGATTCGATCGGCGAGAAGATAGAAAAGCTGAAAGACCCGGACATTGTTCATCAGACAGCAGGTGAAGCAAGACGAACCAATTCCGTCGTTTCTCAGCTTTTAATGGTTAGGCTTGCCGAGGCAACTGCGTCACGCGAACTTCTGTTTCGCGAATTGATCGCCGTCCTCCAACAGGAAAGCAAGGCGAAAAAGATAATTCTAGCCGAACCGGATGAGAACAAAAAGCTCCAGGCATTTATTACGCACGGCTATTCGCCCGAAGAGAGCGGTGAATTGCTGGCCAAATTCGACAATGCTCAACAAAAAGGCGATGAAAAAGCATTTGCCAGGACGAAAAATCTCGCGGTATTCCCGCTTCGCTCATCGAGTGCGACACCGGCGTTCTTACTGATCCAGCCTCAGGCCGGTGCTGTTTTGAATGACGACAGCTCGCTTCAGCCGCTGCTTCGCGTGGTCGAACTGGGAATGGACGTCGTCTCGCTTCGTCAAAGGGACAAAACGACGCCCGTCGAACTGGAGACCAGTCCGTACACATCGAACAGCCTGATGCCGGGTTTTATTCATTCGTCACCGGCGATGACCGCTCTTGTCGAGGAAGTTTATAAGATCCGCTCGTCCGATGTGACGGTTCTCGTAACCGGCGAATCCGGTACGGGTAAGGAACTCGTTTCGCGTGCGATCCATACGATCTCGAACCGCAAGGACAAGGTTTTTGTTCCGTTCAACTGCACTGCCGTGCCTAAGGAACTAGCCGAAGGCCACCTTTTCGGATACAGGAAAGGCTCGTTCACGGGTGCGGTAACGGATTCACCCGGAATGATACGGGCGGCAGATGGCGGCACTCTGTTTCTGGATGAGATCGGCGATCTGCCGATAGACGTTCAGCCGAAACTGCTGCGTTTTTTGCAGGAAGGCGAGGTCCAGCCGATAGGCGAAAAGCGGCCGATCAAGGTCGATGTCCGCGTGATCGCCGCGACGAATATGCCGCTCGAAGACAAGGTCATCGACGGAAGTTTCCGAGAGGATCTGTATTACCGGCTCAATGTCATCCGCCTCCGCGTGCCGCCGCTCCGCGAACGCCGCTCGGAAATTCCGCCGATCATCAATTATTACATCAACCATTATTCGGCCCGGTTCGGGAAACACGATATCACCTTCACGCCGCAAACTATCGACCTTCTGATGGTGTGTAACTGGGACGGCAACGTCCGCCAGCTCTGCAACGAGGTACAAAGAGTGATCGCCAGGGCGGTAGATAACGAGGTAATCACACCCGAACACCTCTCACCCGAACTAAAACGAAGCGCCCGCCCGCTAACCCCTTTTGGCGACAGCGGGAATGTAAAAACGATCGCTTCGTACGACAGCATTTTCTCATTCAACACCGGCAATACGAGCGGAACGCTGGACGCCGCCGTCGGCGAACTAGAAATGCAAATGATAAAAGGCTCCCTCGCCCGACACAACTGGAACATCTCGCGCGTAGCTAATGAACTGGGATTAACTCGACGCGGACTCTATCTGAAATTGTCGAGATACGGAATAGAGAAAGCGGCCTGATCTTTATAGACCGGTCGCTACCACTGGCGGTTCTGATCCGGCAACGAACTAAGTTCTTCGATAATTTTTGGTAAGCTTCCCAAGAGTAAGGCTACCTCTTCCTCGCTATTATATCTTCCCAGCGAGAATCTTATTGATCCCATTGCCTGCGAATATGGAATGTCCATTGCCTGTAAAACGGGGGATGCGGTGTGATCGGCGGAGTTGCATGCGGAACCTGTCGAGACGCAGATGCCGAGATCGTTGAGTTTTGCTAGGATTGCCTCGCCATTGGTGTTCTCGAATGAAATATTCGAGGTATTCGGGAGGCGTTTGGCCGGATCATTGGTACCGTTTAGACGAGAATTTGGAATTTTGTGCAAGATTTCGTTTTCCAGTTTGTCACGGAGGGTGCGAACGTGTTCCATTGACGACAGAACCTTTACTAATTCAGCCGCGGCGCCCATTCCGGCGATGTGATGAACCGCTTCTGTGCCTGGTCGTTTTCCATTTTCCTGATTGCCGCCTGTGAACATCGGCGGCAGATCGACGGATCGATTTATGTAAAGACCTCCGACGCCTTTGGGGGCGTGGAATTTGTGGCCGGATATCGAAAAAAGATCGATCTCGGTATTCTGCAAAGCTATTGGAATTTTTCCGGCGGCGTTTACGCCATCGACATGAAAAAGCGCATCCGAGTATTCTTTCACCATTTCTGCGATCTCGGTTACGGGAAATAGAACGCCGGTTTCGTTGTTCGCCAGCATCACCGAGACGATGACTGTCTTATCAGTCAAGGCAGATCTTAATTGACCCGGATCGAGCGCTCCGTCTTTATCGACATCGAGCCAGGTAACGGTATAATCGCGCGTTTCAAGCTTTTCGCAGAGTTTGCGGACGGCTTCGTGTTCGACGCGGGTGGTGATGATATGATTCTTGCCCGGTTTGGCTTCCAGAGCACCGAGAATTGCCCAATTGTCGCTCTCGGTTCCGCCGGATGTGAAAACGATCTCGTCCGAGAATGCTGCGCCGATCAACCCGGCGACCGATTCGCGGGCGGTTTCAATAACGCGTCGGTTTTCCCGTCCGAAAACGTAAGCCGACGACGGATTACCGTAGGATGCAGTCAAATACGGTTTCATCGCATCGAAAACTTCGAGTGCGACCTGCGTGGTGGCGTTATTATCGAGATAAATCATTAGACACCTTAATTAGAAAGCGTCCTCAATTTACCATTTGTCATTTACCATTTACAATTACTGATACCGTGAGTGCAAAGTTAAAAATAACCGAACCAACCGGCCGGATCTGGGAACTCGATCTCGTGCCCGGCAACACCTATACAATTGGGCGGGCGAAGGAAAACTCCATCGTCCTTAACGACCGCCGCGTGTCACGCAAACATGCATTTATAGGCAGTGACGACGAACGATTCAAACTCATCGATGGCTATATTGAGAACGGAAACCTGGTACGCAGCGTCAATCACGTTTTTGTGAACGGCTCCCCGACGCTTGAAAAGCACTTGATACAGGGCGATGCGATGGTTAT
>JACMMN010000243.1 GCA_014379075.1 Pyrinomonadaceae bacterium
ACCTTGTGATGATGGAAGAATTCGTGGCCATGCGAAAGGATATGACCGGAAAGGTGACGGTCACGCTTCGCGATGCGGTGCCGACGCTCGATCTCCGCGTAAATCTCGTCAAAAAACAGACGGGCGCGCACAACGTCATCGGCATTCTCGAAGGCACCGATCCGGTGCTGAAAAACGAAGCCATCGCCATCGGAGCCCATTACGACCACCTCGGCCGCGGCGGTCGCGGAAGCCTCGATGTAAATTCAAAGGAAATTCATCACGGTGCCGACGACAATGCGTCAGGAACCTCGGCGATTCTCGAAGTCGCCCGCCAATTCGCAAGGGAAAAGAAAAACAAGCGGACAATTATCTTCATTGCATTCAGCGGCGAGGAAGAAGGATTGCTCGGCTCGAACTTTTATGTGAATAATCCTGTCTTTCCAATTGAAAATACAGTTGCGATGATAAATCTCGATATGGTCGGGAGATTGAAGGATAACAAGCTGACAATTGGCGGAGTTGGAACCGCAAAAGATTGGAACGAGACGTTGAAACGCCGAAACGAGGTAATGTTCGATACGGTCGACGGTTACGGCGCAGGCCCAAAATTTAACCTGCAGCTCAATGAAGACGGTTTCGGGCCATCAGATCATTCCTCATTCTATGGCAAAAAAATTCCCGTCCTCTTCTTATTTACCGGCACACACGAAAATTATCACAAGCCGTCCGACACCGCCGACAAGGTCAATTACTCGGGTCTGACTCAAATCACAAACTTCGTCGGAGGCATAGTTAAAACAATTGATCAAAATCCGCTACAACCGACATACACAGTCGCAAAATCTTCCGGCACAATGGGCCGCACCGGTTTCAGCGTCACGCTCGGAACGGTGCCGAATTATGCCGATTCGACCGACGGCCTGCTTCTCGACGGCGTCCGCGACAATTCGCCCGCTGCCAAAGCCGGGATCAAGGCCGGAGACAAGATCGTGAAACTTGCGGGAAAGGAGGTTAGAAATGTTTCCGATTACACTTTTATTCTTGGCGAAATGAAGGCCGGACAAGAATACGAGGTTTTGGTAATCCGAGGGACGGAAAGAGTATTGCTGAAAATCGTCCCGGCTGCGGCTGCCAAAAGGCCGTAAGGAACAGGCGGAAGCCGATTTATTTGAAAAGATCCTCAAATGAGCCTTTTTATATAAATGGCAGGTTGAAGTCGGAAAAAAATATTAGCAATCGGTAAGCCCATCCCAATATGTCTTCCATAAATTTCTGCAAGTTTCACGGGTTCGGAAACGACTATATCGTTATTGAAAATGAACAGATCCCACCCGATTCGTCACTGACTGAACTGGCTGTGAAGATCTGTCATCGCAATACGGGTGTCGGCTCAGACGGGATTGCTGTGATAGCAAAACTCGACGGAGAGGAAGCCGATTATTTTTGCGAAATAATTAATCCCGATGGCAGCATCGCCGGTTTTTCAGGGAACGGGACGCGCTGTGCGGTCGCTTATCTATATTACAAGGGGCTGTGGTCGCAACACGATATGCGGCTGCAAACTCGCAGCGGATTGAAGAATTACTCCCTGATCGAACGAATCGCGGAAGGCCATTATTGGTTCGAGGCGGAGATCGGCAAGCCGAAATTTGCCAGTAACGAAGTGCCTGTACGCTCGGAAACAAGGCTTGAATCCGTGATCGACCGTGCAATCCCCGTCGCGAACATGTTCGTAAAGATCGCTGCCGTCAACGTCGGGAACCCGGTGGTTTGTACATTCGTCGACGAATTCGATTTCGATTGGCGAAGCCTCGGAAGGGAAATGGAAGTTCACGAGGCTTTTCCCGAAAAAGCTAACGTAGTCTTTGTAAAGGTTCTCGATCGTGAAAATATCGAAATACGGATTTGGGAACGCGGTGCCGGCGAAACGTCGTCGTCCGGAACGTGTTCGAGCGGAGCGGCCGTTTTGAGCGCATTCACCGGACGGACGGAAAGAACCGTCTCCGTGCTGACCGAAGGCGGAACGACGGAAGTTTTCTGGCGGAACGATGACGAAATATTGATCACGGGACGTGCCGATCTAGCATACTGCGGCGAATGGCCCGCATAGCAAGGTACGGTGGAAAGCGGAAGATTGTGCCCGCGAAAAGACGCGAAATAAAGAATTTCTTCTTGTTTTCGCGTCTTTTCGCGGGCAATTCTTATAAATGGCAATCCAGATAATCAACCGCCCGCAAGAATCTCCGTAACGGCTTTTTGCCGGTAATCGAAAATATATTCAAGTTCGCGGCGAATCAGAAAATGGGCGATATCGCCGAGCGGTTCGAGCGGCAGGCGATATCGAACTTCATCTTCGATCAAAGTTTTGTTCGCACTGATCTCCGTAAAAGTATGGCGGTGTATCCATTGCCTGTACGGCCCGCGAAGCTGCCGATCAACGAATTCGAACGGCGGATTCCACACGGATATTTCTGTCCTCCATTTCACCGCGAAACCGCGCATTCGCAGTGTGTAATCGATCAAGGCACCTTCACCGATTTTGATCGGCTGGGGCGTAATGATGTGAAATTTCAGCTCCGGCGGCGTTATTCGTTCGAGATTTACGGCATCGGCAAAGAAATCGAAAACCTCCGAGATCGGGCGTTCGAGTGCGAGTTTTCGCTTGAGTTTGTATTCAGCCATGCAGATTTATTCGGCCGCATGCTGGTTTTAGATGCTATTTTCCACTTTTCAAATATTTTTTCGGGATCAGGTTATCGGGCGTTTCGGCCTGCCAATATATTGTAATTATCCACCAACGCTTGCCGTCATTCAGCAATTGAAAACTATTGATGCCGCGCATGAAGGGTGTTTTATCTGAAAGGCTGCGGAAGGCTTCGTAGGTAGAAAATGCGTGTGTGATATTGCCATAGCTTTCAGTGTGACGGGCTTTTTCGCGCTCATGGAAACCTTCCTTGGCGAAGACAGGTTCGACACGCTTTATGTAGTCTTCGGGCGAGAATGAAGTCGCCCGTACGACATTTGTTTGCGGATTCTTGCCGGTCGGGATCATCCGCGCGTCCTTGTGAAAAAGGGTGCGAAACCTGTCCCAGTCACGCGCTTTCCCGGCGTCGCCCGAGATAACGTCATATACGGCTTTCATTATCGCATCGACGGATGAAACATCCGCCGGATCGGCTTCTTTTACGGTTTGAGCCGCAGCGGTTTGGACGACAAAAAGAATTAATAAAAGAGACACGAATTTTATTTTCATATGGCGTTTTTACGTTTAAAGGAATACGAGGGTTTCATCTGTCGGAAATGCTTGGCCAACCAGCATCGGTGCCGTTATACAGCATTTTGAGTTAAAATGGTATTTATGGCTGAAAAGCTTCATTTAACCGGGTGTTTGCCCGAAGAACTTGCGGCATTTTTCGTGGAGATCGGTGAGCCGAAATACCGTGCAATGCAAGTCTTCAAAGGACTTCACGAGCGCCGTCTGCACGATTTCGAGGAAATGACCGATCTGCCTAAGGCACTTCGCGCAAAATTGCAGGAGACGGCGACGTGTTCAATATTGACCGTCGAATCCAGATACATTTCCGAGGACGGAACGCGCCGATATTTGATGACTACGCATGATGGCTTTCCGGTCGAAACTGTTTATATCCCGACTGAAAGCCGCGACACTATCTGTTTTTCGTCGCAATCCGGGTGCCCGTTGAAGTGCGATTTTTGTCTTACAGCGAAACTCGGATTGCTTAGGAATCTAACCGCCGGCGAGATCGTCGAACAAATAATCCTGGTTCTAAACGATGTTTATGGCGTCGGTGTGGAAACGCCGCACGGCACGAATCTGGTCGCGATGGGCGCGGGCGAACCTTTTCTAAATTTCGAAAATCTGATCAAGGCGCTCGAAATAATGTCGAACGAGGAAGGCCTTTTCATCGTCCCAAACCGCGTCACAGTTTCGACCGCCGGGATCGTTCCGAAGATCTACGAACTGGCAGCGATCGAAAGGCGGCCGCATCTTGCCATATCTCTTTCCGCCCCGGACAATGAACTTCGCGACCGGCTGATGCCGATAAATAAACGCTGGAACATCGACGAAGTAATGAAGGCCGCAAAGGTATTCGAAAAATCGCTGAAACGCGGAGAGCGGTTCACATTCGAATACGTACAGCTCGGGGGCGTTAATGATTCGGACGAACATGCCTACGAATTGGCCGATTTAGTGAACAGGTACAAATTGAACCGGGTGAAGATAAATCTGATCCCGCACAACCCGGCGGAACAGCTCGATTATCATCCGCCCGATAATTTTCAAGTTGACAGGTTCAAGGAAATCCTGGAATCGAGCGGTGTGTCGGCCTATGTCCGGCGTCCACGCGGTCGCGATATATATGCGGCCTGCGGCCAGCTTGCGGCAAAGCAGGAGCGGAATGAATAGGTAGGCAGCGGCAGTTTGCGGTAGGCAGGAAAAAAACGGCTATCTGCCAAATACAATCTTATGGAACTTCTCATCCCCGGCCTTATTCTGGTTGCATTGATGGTTTACGCATCGACCAAGATAAAAAAGAATGCCGCGAAAGCTTTCGAAAGCGAATTTATTGAAACGGGAGAGTTTTCGATCACGAAACCAGAAGGCTTTCTGCACCCGTTGAACGACGATTCGGAATACGCATTTGAGGCTTATTCGAAAGAATTCGGACAGGATCAGGCAGAGCAGCACCGACAGGCAAAGGTCGAACTGTTCGTTTTCAACGACGCGAATTTTGACGATCAGCGTGATGAAATTAGCCGCGAAGTAACAACTATAGTTTCGGAAAAATTCGAAGAAACCAACTCCGGCAAGGCCTTATTCATCCAAGCTGAACGCGAAGACGGAAACGCTGCCGTTGTATCGTTTTATAAAGTGGTCGCCCGAAATAACAGAATTTATACGCTGCGTGTTTCCGTTCTGCCGGAATATTACGACGCATATTTGGATAGAATAAATGAGATGCTCGATAGTTTTGAGTTGAAATAGAAGCATCCAATCGATTGTTATCAGGTCATAAAATATGAAAATTTCGAATTTTATTGCAATTTTATCGGTTGCTCTGTGTATGTTATTAGCCGCTGCAAATAACTCCAGCGCACAGACAGTCAGCGGATCCATCGCAAACGGAACCGTTGCTCGCGGCTCGGCGGCGAAGGGGACGATCGTTTTGAATATTCCCGGCGGGCTGCACGTCAATTCAAACCGGCCGAATAACCAGTATTCAATTGCGACAACTGCAAAAATAAGCGGGGCCGGACTTCGAGCGGCTCGCGTTTCGTTTCCACGCGGGAAAAACCGCAAGTTTCAGTTTTCCGAGAACACGATAAATGTCTACGAGGGACGCGTATCGTTTCCGTTTACCGTGACCGTTCCGGCGAATTTTAAGGGAAATATTGTGCGTCTGCGTGCTGTTGTACGGTATCAGGCCTGCACCGATGAGGTTTGCTACCCGCCGAAATCCAAGGAAATTACTTTGACGGCAAAAGTGCGGTAATACTTCCTGTCAGAACCACCTGCGTTACGAATTCTAGCCGAGTATCAAGATTGGGACCGAGGTATGTTTTTTTAGGCGGCGGCCATACCACCCGCTAACGCAGGCGGTTCTGACCCAAACCGATAACGGACATTAATCTTCCGGTCTTTCCGTTCAGCTCCTTTTCAACGCGATAAGAGAAAAACAGATCGGTCCGCTCCATCGTGCAGAATGGGGCCGTGAAGATATTTGCTTCGGAAACTCCGGCGCCTAAAAGCTGGTCTTTGTTCGCCAGATGAAGGTCGATCAGGGCGTGTCCGGCGCGCGTGGGCGTGAAAAATTTTCCACTTGTGGAAAAGTTATCGTTAAACGCATCGATCACGTCCTGCCCGATCTCATAACTCTTGCAGCTCGCGGCCGGGCCGATCGCACAAACAAGGTCAGCCGGGTTCGTGCCGAATGCATTCTTCATCTCTTCGATCGTTTTTGCCGCGATCGACAGCACTGTTCCGCGCCAACCTGCGTGAACCGCGGCAAAGGTCTTATTTACCGGATCACCGAGTAAAACCGGAACGCAGTCTGCCGTTTTGACACCTACGAGCAGATTCGGAACTTTTGATATCAGGGCGTCGAATTTTTCTTCGGAGTTTGCAGCGTCTTTAATCGTTTCAACAAATTTCACCCCGTCGCCGTGAACCTGCCACACCGTTGCAAGATCAAAACCTGCGTCGAAAACATTCAGAAAACGCCGCCGGTTTTCGTAAATATTTGCGCGGGTATCCTCGTCAAACCCGGCGAGATTTAGATCGCTTTCAGGCAGTGGCGATACGCCGCCGAGCCGTGTAGAGAACCCGTTTACAAACCCCGCATCCTCGAGGCGACGACAGACGAGTACTTTTACGTCATCGCGTTCTCGCCAATAGAAGCCGCTGTCTGATAAAGTTTCATCAGAAATAACCGACCGCTGATTTATGATCTTATCCATCGGAACCGACATTGTTGAAGTCTATCGTATCGCCGAAACGATGACCAGAACCCCGCGTTTCGCCAAGCGTGTGTTTACGGAATATGAGCGTAATTACTGCGACAATAAGGGCGCGGCGGCGGCTCAAAGCTATGCCGGGCGGTTTGCGGCAAAAGAAGCTTTCCTAAAGGCCCTTCAAACTGGCTGGCGTAGAAAGATCACGTGGCAGGACGTCGAGATCGTCTCGGACAGCCAGGGCGTGCCGTCTTTCCGGATCAAGGGCGAGGCGGAGAAACTTCTAAGCGATCTGGGCGCGAACCGTATCCATCTTTCAATATCACATACGACCGAACACGCCGTTGCTCAGGTAATACTGGAAAAGGCCTAGCTTGTTTCAGGTGTTTCACCCGCGTGTGAGGTGAAACAAAACATGCGATCACGGCTTTAGCGAAGCGGCAGTGTCATCGAAAGAGAAATAGGCGACCGCCGGATCGTGATCGGAGAAACGTTCGGGACGGGTATCGTCGTTTCGCAAGACCTCGGGAAAATCGGCGTTTACGCGGGCAAAGCCGAACCCGTTGATATGTTTGCGCAATGCTTCGTTGATAATAATGTGGTCAATGGCCTGGGCGTTTCCATCAAAAACATATGAATACTGTTGCTTTGCTTCGATCACATCCACCAAATCGATCAAATCCGGGTTTACAAGATCTTCAGAGCTGTTGAATACCTCATCCTTTGCGGCCGGGCTGCCTTTGATCGTGCCGATCAGATCAAGAACACCGTCACTAAACTGGTAAGCATTAAAATCGCCTAGCAAAATTATGCGTTCGTTGGGATTCGCCTTTTGCCTTTCCTGCACGAATGTCGCCAGATACTCCGCCTGCAAGCGTTTTTTGAGGCGCACATTGTCCTGTCGTTTCGGATCGTTGTAGCCGAGATAGGATTTCAAGTGATTGACAATGATGATAAATTCAAAAGGCTGGCCCGACTTTGGATCAACTATCGACGCCCGGAGCATCAGCGGCGTACGGTCATTTGAAAACACCTCTTCTTTCGTTTCCGGATTCCTGTACTTATCGTCTTTGCCAAGCTGCCTGGTTTCAAGAATCTTTACACGTGCGGTTTTAACCAAAAACCCATTGTCTATACCGCGGCCGTCGTTCCCTTCAATTAGGAAGGCTTCGTATTTCGGGTCCGGTTTTCCAGCCGTGACAGCGTCAGCGTTGATCTTCTCTGCAAGACGCTTCAATGCCGAGAGGTTTTCCGCTTCGATTATTCCGATCACATCCGGCGTTTTCATAACGTCCCTGATCGCAAGGGATATCTTCTTCAGGCGACGCTGAAAAGCTTCGGGCGTGACGATGTCTTCCTTAATTCCGGGATCGTCCTGATCGTCAAAAAAGTTCTCAAGGTTCATGCCGGCGACGGAAAACTGGCGGTCGGTCGGAGATGGTAAAGGATTCGGTTTGAGGGAACCGGAGACGGATGGCTTGTTAAGTAAATCGGTAAAAATTGTATATTTGCCGGAATTATAGTGGAGGACACCGATCAGGCTTTTCAACTCCGTTTGGGCGGCGACATCGGCGATCGCGATAAAAGGGCGGAAGGCTGAGGCCGTTTTTACCGATTCGGGCAAAATAAACTGTTCGTTTGTATCCACCCGGATCGTTTCGGGATTCGAGTCGAATACAGGAAGTCTCGGAAAGGAGCTCTTGAATTTCCCGGTTTCGGCCAATGCCGTATATTCGCGAATATCCAAACCCGGTTCGCGAAACGGCCGCGGCATTCCTTTGACAACTCCGAAGAACACGCCGTCCGATGTTGAGCCGGATCTTTTTATATCGACGCGTCCGCCGGTCGGGGCGACGACGGTAAGTTCGGCGACCTGAACGCGCATTCCCTCGTATCGTTCCAACTGATCGACCTTGTTCGACTTGAAATCCTCCGCCGTAAAAGTCACCGGCTTCGGAAGCTGGTTCGACCTGGAGATCACCTTCACCTCGTCGCGGCCTTTCCGCATCGAGATCTCGGTAAGCGTCAGGCTAAACGGCTCATTGTTCCGGCGGAATTCTTCGACGTCCCCGGTGACCGAAACGGAATTGCCGACGGCCGCTTCATTTTGCGGAGCGGTCCGCGTGTAAACGAAGATGCCTTCCGACGTAGCCGGATTTTTGTCCGATCTGTCGTCCGGTGTTTGTATAAAAAAGCCGGTGCGGACACGTGCCGTTACAATGCCGGAAACCCGGACATTCTGCCCCGCCAGGGGTGAAGTGTTGGTTTCGCCCTGAACCTGTGCGATCGAAAACTCCTTTTGGGCCAGGGCATCGCGGGAAAGCAGCAGGACACCCAGAACGACAGCTAAATGGATTTTCCTCATCTGTTATTCGCGGTCGCGTCTGCGTTCAATGAGTTCCTGCGTGCCTTTTCGTATCTGATTGAAGAAATCGTAGCCGGTAAGGATCTCGACCGCATCGACCGACACC
The DNA here is from genome assembly GCA_014379075.1 of Pyrinomonadaceae bacterium. Taxonomy (GTDB): domain Bacteria; phylum Acidobacteriota; class Blastocatellia; order Pyrinomonadales; family Pyrinomonadaceae; genus OLB17. Next base: position 8,928 of record JACMMN010000243.1, read on the forward strand.
CTGAAATTACGCCACGGAGCATTGCCGTCGAGCGGCAGCTGGTTCGGAACCACAATGCCGAACGCCCTCGTTCCCTTGCCGATCCGCTGCAGATCGTCGCTTCCGTTCGGCAGCACGAGTACGACCTTCCACGTAACCGCGGGCACGACGACGCGGCCCTGGGCGATCGTACCAACATTGCCGGACGGCCCGGACATTATATAAATTTCCTTGCCCTGCCCGGCGAGAGTACGGCAGTAGCTTTCGAATTCTTCCCACGGGCCTTCGTTATTTTCGCTGATCTGCGGGACCATGTTCGTCATCAAAAATGTCGCCGAATTGTCCGGGATCGAACGTGTCCGGTCACCCGATGGGCACATATGGCCGCGCTGGTAGCCTGAGCCGCTGTAATCGAATTCGGTCACCTGATACCAGCCGGCGGGCAATGTAGAATCGGGACGGAAATCGTCCTGCCTTCCCGAACTTCCTATCCAGCTCGCGTCGAGCCGCCACGCAACCC
>JACMMN010000244.1 GCA_014379075.1 Pyrinomonadaceae bacterium
CGCACCGGCTTCAGCAACGGAATGGTCCTGCTCGCCGCTTCCGCCCGAAACGCCGATTGCTCCGACGACCTTGCCGTCCTTCTTGAGCGGAATTCCGCCGGCAAAGATCATTACCTTGCCGTTGTTCGACGCGTGAATGCCAAAAAACTGATCGCCCGACTGACTGTTGTCGCCCAGATCTTTGGTCGTAATATCAAACGCCCTTGAGGTCCACGCCTTCTTGATCGATATATCGACGCTCCCCAGCCAGGCGTTGTCCATTCGAACATGCGCGACGAGATTTCCGCCTGCGTCCGCGACGGCAATGTTCATCGGCTGCCCAATCTCATCAGCCTTCTTCTCGGCCGCCGCAATAATTCTTCGTGCATCTGCCAGTGTGATCATAAATTCATCCTCCCTGTATTCGTAAAATGAAGTAGTTTAAGTTTTTAAGAAGCGGGGGCAGAGCCACCCTTCCTGACCTGCGATCTTTGTTGACTTGCCAGATAACTCTCAACTTGCATCCAAGTTAGGGAACATGATTCAAGCTGAAATAGATAACAGGTCAGGAAGGGCTGCTCTGCACCCGCTCTTTTGATCGGAAATAACAATGACCCGAGGCCTTCAACTCTCGTTGATAATAATATTACGACGTTCCAGTTCGGCGACAAACTTTACCGGATCGATGGCCTTTTCCTGCGGCGTCGCACCGCGTTCCAGCACGTCGCCGCTTGCCATCATTTGCGCAATGATCGAGGCGGGAAACGCCGTAGTCCGCATCATGGCTGAAAGACCGGTTGCCTCGTCCTGCTTATCGACAATGTCGTAACGAACCTTTTTCGTCTCGCCGCCCGTTTTCCCAACAAAATCCAATCTGACAAGCACATAATCCGGGCCGTCGGCAGGAAGATGTTTTTGCAGCAACTCGCCAAAGACTTTTCGCGGCTTCACTTTTACGTAGTCTGCGACGATCTCGTCACTCGAACACAGCCCGAGGTCGATCATCGTCTTGAATTTCTCGCAGTGCCCGGCGTAGCGGATGGTCTTGTAATCAAGCTCGCGGATCTTGCCGAGAAACGTGTCCGGCAGCGTCGAGGTCCCGCCCGAGGTTTGAAACGCTTCCAACGGTGGAAAGCCGTCAAACGCGAGTTCCTCGATCTCTGTCATCGAATCGACTTCCTTGACCGAACCTTCGCGGATGACTCGGGCAACTTCCAGATACTCGTTTATCAATCCTTCCACCGAAAATACCAACTGATAATTCAGCGGCGGCTGCGGATCTTGCGGCAAACCGCCTACGCGGATGTGAATCTCTTCGATCTCGTCAAATTTGGCCGCACCGTGCATCGCCAGTATTGAAACCATCCCCGGTGCCAAGCCGCAATCGGGAATGATATTGATTCCGGCAGCCTTCGCTTTTTCGTCGAGAGCCAGTTGTTCATCCACGACATAATTATTGCCGCCGAGATCGCAGAAATTTGTGCCCGTTTCGATAGCGGCCCGCGACAGTGATTCGTTATACCAATAGTTGACG
>JACMMN010000245.1 GCA_014379075.1 Pyrinomonadaceae bacterium
GCCAAAATTTCCGGCCTGAAACATCTAAACATTTTCGATTTTCGTTTGATACGTCGATCCGAATGATGCGAACGATTTGGATGAATGGAATGATTTGATCGAATGGAATGATCTGGAAGGATCGAAAGGCAAGCGGACCTTCGACCAATCCCGCTGAGAACCTCTTTCAATCTAAGCCTCAAACTCGACCTCACCTCGAAAGATGTGATACTGGAAATCGTTTTGTGCGATTGTTGAAAATCATGTAAATAGTCTGAGTTTTGGTGCAAAAAAAGCGGACTGGTCTGGCCCAGTCCGCGGATACCTGCCTGATTTATAGAGAAGAATTACTTATTAACTGACGGTCTTTTATTCGCGGCGTTCGCTTTCGCCTTCGCTCCTTCGAGCGCCAGCTGCTTCGCCTGCGGCATAAGTTCTATTGCCTTCATCAACTGCTCATCGTATTCATTAAAGACCTGAAACGAAGTGGTCGAACCGTAGGCGGCGGTCACAAGTTCAGATCGCAGAGTGCGTTCGACAAATTCCCGCTCCTTATCGACCTGCGACGGTGTAAACTTGTATTTATCGACCGCAAACTTCTTGAAAGCCTGAAAAACATTATCTGTTATGGGGAAGTCCTTACCCGTAATATCACGCTCGAAGAGTATCGGCCGGTCAACCCTGTACGGTTCAAATCCCACGGCCTTTCCATATGCCAGATCGAGCGCGAAGGCAAACACCGGGTTGTTAAGCTTGTGCTGAAACCGTGCCCGCTCGATCGGAATGGTCTGCGGTTTCAATGCGACATCAGGGCTGATCCCGCCGCCGCCGTATACCGAGCGTCCGGCATCCGTCTTGCTTTCCGCACCTTTTGGCTTGACCACGGTAGGGTCCTCGTCGCTGGAAATACCGCCTTTCGTGTAATAACTGTAAAGATTTCCGTCCGAATAATCCCTCTGAATCAGCCGGCCCGAAGGCGTTTCGTACTTTGCTATTGTCAACAGAAGCATAGATCCGTAATCGAGCACGAACGGATTTTGGACGAGGCCTTTTCCAAAGGTGGTTTCACCGACGATCAATGCCCGGTCATGATCCTGCAGGGCACCCGCAAGGATCTCGGAAGCCGACGCCGAATTTCGATTGACCAGGATCACCACCGGCATCGTCTCCGGATTAGGATTTTCCGCACGATAAGGCTCGGTAGTGCCTTCAAGCCTGCCCTTCTGCGTAAAGACGGTCTGGCCGGTGCCTAAAAATGTATTTGCAACGCGATATGCCTGTCCCACAAGGCCGCCGCCATTGTTCTTAAGATCGAGAACAAGCTGCTTCATTCCGGCGGCTTTAAGCGTCCTCATAGCGTCCGCGAACTCGGCGTAGGTTGTCTGGTTAAATCCGCCGGTCATGGCGATATAGCCGACACCGGGCCGGATCATATACGATTCGGAGATGGACGGCTGCGAAACCGCATCGCGAATGATCTCATCGGTTTCACGCTTTCCGGTTCCATATCGCTCGACCACAAGCTTCGCGGGTGTGCCGCGTGGACCCCGGAGGAAATCGCGGACTTCGGAGAACGGTTTGCCGAGCACCGCTTTTCCGTTCACCTCGACGATCTTGTCGCCGTATCGAAGCCCGGCACGGTGGGCCGGGGCATTGTCGAAAGTCGCCCTGATATAGGTTGCGATGACATCGCCCTTTTCATTGCTGAGATCGCCGATAGTTGCTCCGATACCGTAATACCTTGAGCTTTGGTCCGTGCGAAATTGCTCGAACTCCTTTGCATCGAAATAGTTAGAATGCGGATCAAGCGTGTGCAGCATGCCGTCGATCGACGATTTGAACACCGTGTTGTAGTCGATCTTTTTGCCTACGACATGATTGCTCTCGATCAACGATAGGGCTTCGGCTACATCTTGTTCAATGTTCTCAACAGTTACAGCTTTTGAAGACTTTGCCGCCGCCGCCGAAGTTTTTGGAAGATTTTTCGATACACTCTGGCTCTGTGAGAAGCCGGAAGAAACAATAAAGATTGATAGAATTAGGCCGGATAGGAAAGCTGAACTATTTTTCACTATGCAAAATCTCCTTAAGTGAAACTATGAAAAACCGTCTTTTGCTGATAAAATGATAACATCCATTTGAGGAAAAAGCGACGCATTTAGTTGCACGCCCTAAAGCAGCTTCCTCTAATTTTTTATAAAAACAGCATTATTATTATTACGTGGAATCACATTTCCGGTTTCGCTTTTACGGTATTGTTCCCTTAAAATCTGTCAGATCCTGATCCCTGTTGCGGAGGAAGTTAAATGTTAAAACGTCTGTCTCTGTCCGTCCTGCTAGGAGTGTTTCTTGCCTGCGGAGCTTTTGCCCAAACAAAACTGCTGCGTTTTCCGGATATTCACGGGGATAAAGTCGTGTTTACATTCGGCGGGGATCTATGGGTCAGCAGTTCCGCGGGCGGCGCGGCATCGCGTCTGACGGCCCATCCCGGAGTCGAAACTTACGCTAAATTTTCGGCGGACGGCAAATGGATCGCCTTCACCGGCCAATACGACGGCGACGAGCAAGTTTACGTGATCCCGGCGGGCGGCGGCGAACCGAAACAGCTTACATTCTATCCTTCACGCGGGCCGCTGGCTCCGCGATGGGGTTACGATAACCAGGTTCACGGGTGGACGAAAGAAAACCGCGTATTCTTTCGCAGCCTTCGGGATTCGTGGTCTCTGCCGATCGCACGGCTATACACGGTTTCTCCGGACGGCGGGCCTGTCGAGCCGCTGCCAATGCCCGAAGCCGGTTCCGGCGACTTCTCACCGGACGGCTCGAAGATGATCTATTCTCCGCGTTTTCGTGATTTCCGGCCCGAAAAAAGGTACAGCGGCGGCCAGGCTAATACCCTCTATATTTACGATATAAAGACGGCCGATGCTCTAAAAATTTCGGACAGCCCGCGGGCGAGCCGCGATGCAATGTGGATAGGGGATACCGTATATTACAACTCCGATAAGGACGGAAAATTCAATCTTTACGCCTACGATCCGGCGGGCAAAAAGACAACCCAGATAACAAAGAATCGCGATTGGGATATTCGCTGGGCAAGTTCGGATAATCAGAACCGCATAATATATGAGCGCGACGGTGAATTGGAAGTTTTTGACGTTAATTCCAGGAAGCCCGCTAAACTCAGCATTTCGGTTCCCGATGACGGAACAAATCGCCGAAAGCGGCAGGTTTCAGTAGCTAATCTGATAAGCTCGTATGCTCTCAGCCCGAAAGGCGAACGTGCCGTATTTGCTGCCCGCGGCGATGTCTTTACTGCGCCTGTGGAGAAAGGCGGAGTCCGCAATCTGACACGCTCATCGAACGCAAACGATAAGTTTCCTACGTGGTCACCCGACGGCAAAAGCATCGCGTACATTTCCGACCGGACCGGCGAAGACGAGGTCTGGATCGCATCCCAGGACGGATCAACTACGCCGGAACAAGCATCCACCGGGTCAAAAGCGCAGCGGTATTCACCTCTTTGGTCTTCGGACAGTAAGAAGCTGGTATTCAGCGACAAGGATGGAAAAGTCTATGTTCTAACCGTTGCGACCAAACAGCTTCAACAAATTGCGGATGCTCCAAACGGCCTGGTTTTCGATTACGAATTTTCACCGAAAGGGAATTTCGTATCGTTCTCAATGCAGGAGAAAAACGGCAGGAACTCCGTCTATATCTGGAGCTCGGCCGATAATAAAAGCTACCGGGTAACGCCCGCAATGTTCAATGCTAACAGCCCGGCGTGGGATCCAAGCGGAAACTACCTTTACTTGCTAAGCGACCGCGAATACGCACCGCAGATTTCGGGTGCGGAGTTCAATTACGCGACAAATAGAACAACCCAAATTTATGCTCTCGCTCTGCGGAAGGATGTCAAGCATCCTTTCCCGTTTGAAAGCGATGAGGCCGCGATCACAGAGGAAAAGAAGGATGCTTCTCCGACGCCCACGCCAGCCGTCGCCGACAAATCAGAGACGATCGATTTTGCGGGAATCGAGCAGCGGACGGCAAAGGTGCCGCTTCCAGCAGACAATTATGCCGGTCTTTCGACCAATAAAGGAAACCTGATGTACTTCATTCAGGCTCCTTTTTATTACGGCCGGGCAGCGGATTCGCAGTCGTCTCTTAGGATCTATTCTCTCAAGGAACGTAAGGAAACGACTTTGCTTCAGCCTGCAAGCGGCTATTCGGTTTCGGCCGACGGCACAAAGATAATTGCCTCATCCGCAGGAGTTTACAGCGTTATCGACGCGGCTCCGACCGGTGATAAAGCCCGCAAAACGGTTTCGACCGCAGGCCTGATAACCGAGATCAATCCTGTCGAAGAGTGGAACCAGATATTCAATGAAAGCTGGCGCCGATATCGAGACTGGTTCTAC
>JACMMN010000246.1 GCA_014379075.1 Pyrinomonadaceae bacterium
GTTCCAGATCTCCATAGTCGTATCACCTTCGCCGTTTACCCATTTCGGATGGTTCATCTCAGGTGCATCCGGGTTTTCGCCCATATAATAATGGATTTCCGAGCACGGCCCGCATGGCCCGGTGTCGCCCATTTGCCAGAAATTATCCTTTTTCCCGAAGCCTAATATTCGCTCCGGTTTCGCTCCGGCTTTTTCCCACAAAGCGCGAGCTTCGTCGTCCGGCCCGACCTGAGCGTCGCCCTCGAAAACGGAAAACCACAGACGCGATTCTTCGAGCTGAAACTCGTTTACCAGCAGATCCCACGCAAAATTTATCGCGTCTTCCTTGAAATAATCGCCAAATGAAAAATTGCCGAGCATTTCGAAAAACGTGTGATGCCGTGCCGTTTTGCCTACTTCGTCAAGGTCATTGTGCTTGCCTCCGGCCCTAATACACTTTTGCGACGAAGCGGCCCGCGAGTAATCACGTTTCTCCTCGCCGAGAAATACATCCTTGAACTGGTTCATTCCTGCGTTCGTAAACAGCAGCGTCGGGTCATTCGCCGGCAAAAGCGGCGCTGAGTGAACGGGCTTGTGTCCGCTTTTCTCAAAATACTCCAAAAATTTGCGTCTGATCTCGTTTCCTGTCATAACATTGTTGCGAAATTTATCTTAACACGCCGCAAAACCAAACCGAATTATCGTCGTCAGAATGTATGAGAAGTGCGAAATTTATCGTTTCAGTTGTCACCGCGATTGTTGTTCTTACATCCGCCTCGTATGCCCAAACCGAAAAGCAAATCGCCGTGATCCGGACTGAAGTTCAGGCGATTAACAAAGCCTCAGCTAAATATAAGAAAAAGACGAAAAATCTCTACGATCTTTCGACGGAAGGAGCGGAGGTAACCTATTACACCTCCGGCAAAGGATTGAAAAAAATCGTCGCAAAGATCTATGGCGAAAGCGGCAACAAGACGAACGAATATTTTTACCAGGGCGAAGATCTGATATTCGTCTTTGAAAAGTTAAATCATTACAATAAGCCAATTGGCGTTACGAATTCGCCGAAAGTCGTCAGAGTCAAAGAAACACGGGCTTATTTCGAAGGCGGCAAATGCATTCGGCTCTTAAATGAAAAGAAAACAATAAAAGCGAACACAATCGAGTTTGGTGAGCAAATTTACCAGATCGTGGAGGTAGCGGACATGATCAAGGCAGCGTTTGATCGGTAGTGTATTTTTCTTCTTTCGTGTATTTCGTGGACCAGTTCTTAAAACCGTTATCCACGAAATACACGAAAGAAGAAAAATATAGGAATATAATTTAGAGGGATTTCAATCTTCATCTTCTTCGCTCTCTTCTAACTTGATTTTCCCGACGTCGCGCATCTTATCGCGGATGAGATCGAATCCGAAACCCTGCCGCAGCAGATGGTCATAGAATTTTTTCGTGTCTTCACGGGTATCCGGTTTTCCCTTGATGCGAAGACGCTTTGCTATTGCCGCATTGATCAAAACGGCTTCCGGCATTTGTTCGAATGCTAATCGGATAGCCTCATCTACTACCCCTTTTTCAAGCTTCTTCTGCGACATCGATTGCTGCAAGCGTCGTTTTCCTTGCGGTTTCAGTCGTAATTTGGAAAGGGCGAGGCTGCATGCAAACTGCTCGTCATCGAGATAATTATATTCCTTCAATTTTTCGATCACGCGATCAACGATGTCCTCATTTGTCCACATTTTCTCCAGCAGCCGCTCGCGCAGCTCGCCGATGGAACGCGGTTTCGCGGCGAGAAGTTTGACCGCGCGGTTCATCGTACGCTCACGGGCTTTCTCCACGTCTTTTATGATTCGCTCTTTATCGAGGTCGATTTCCGGACGCTTTCGCCACATAATATTTAGTGTTTGATTCTACAATCTGAAGACCGGTCTGGAAAGCTGTAAACGGCGGTATCCTTGGGGGGCTGCGGCTAAAAAAAACCCAATGGCGACGGGAAGCCGGCGTTACATTAGTTTAGAATCGGTATATGAACGGCCTTTTGATAATCGACAAACCCGAA
>JACMMN010000247.1 GCA_014379075.1 Pyrinomonadaceae bacterium
CAATGGGAACTTTGGTGAGTTCGCTCCGCTCCGGCGGAGTTCAATTCACGTCCGCCTACTTACAGGAAAATTCAACCGCCGAGCAGATCGCCGCCGCCCGCAAAGCCGTCAGCGAAGCCGATATCGTCATCGCCGGCCTTTACGGCCGAGTCCGTTCCGGCGCCAAAAACAGCGTCGGACTTCCTGAACAAGGCACGGCCATTCTCAAAGAAATGTTGGCAGCCGACAAAAAAGTGATAGGCCTTAGCTTCGGCAATCCTTACATTTTAGGCAGCTTTCCCGAACTAAAAACCTACGTCGTAGCCTACGGCGATATGTCGAGCCTCCAACGCGCAACCGCAAGAGCGATTCTCGGAACTCAGGATATTTCGGGCAAACTGCCAATCTCGCTTCCCGGACTTTATCCGCGAGGCACCGGAATACAATTAATTAAAAAATAGCTATCCTCACATAAACACGTATACAAATCAGTGTTTATCTGTGTTCATCTGTGGACAAAACATCCGAATAAATGACTCAAGCCTGGGAAATTGAAAACTTTCTGGAAGTGCGAAACGGCAAACTCCACGTCAGTGGAGTTTCCGCACTCGAACTCACCGCACAGCACGGAACGCCGCTTTTTGTGTTCAGCGAATCTCGGATCCGGCGCAATATCGACCGGCTTAGACTCGTCGAAAACGAGATCGGCTGCGATCTAAAGATCTGCTACGCGGCTAAAGCCAATTCGAACATGGCTATCCTTCGCACCATCAAAGACGCCGGAAGCGATATCGAAGTAAATTCAGGCGGCGAATTGTGGAAGGCTTTGAAGATCGGGTTCCGGCCCGAGCAGATCATTTTTAATGGAACGAGCAAGGAAGTCTGGGAGATCGAGAATGCAGTAAACGCCGGAATTTACGCGATTCAGGTCGATTCGCTTTTCGAATTGTCGCTGATCGAAGAAACAGCAAGACGACTCGAAAAACGTGCAAATGTCAGCCTCCGGCTCGTGCCGGAAATCGAAACCAATACGCATTCAGGCTTGCAGACCGCATTGCTTACATCGAAATTCGGTATGATGCCCGACGAGGCTTTGTCCGCTTTTCGCCAATACAAAAACTCCGAGTTTCTAAATCTCTGCGGAATTCACCTGCACATCGGTTCGCAAAACCCGAACGCCTCGCCCTATGCCGAAGCATTTGAAATGCTCTTTGCGAATCTGGTTGAAATCTACAACGAAACCGGAATCAAATTATCCCACATCAATCTTGGCGGCGGTTTTCCGGTCAACTATCTGCGCGACAGTTCGATGAAACAGCATTTTCCCGAAGCCCAAAGCGAAATGTTCACCGCCGATTTCGAACCAGCCGATGCTATCCGCAGTGCCTGGAAAGCTGTAAAGAAAGCGGCAGAGTTAGCGAAAGCAGATCATTTACTCGAAAATCTAACACTGCTTCTCGAACCCGGCCGCAGCATAATATCCGACGCTGGAATTTGCTTAACCACCGTCCGCAACGAAAAGCAACGTCCCGTCACTCAATCTCCGACAACTGACAACCGGCAACCGACAACCGATAACTGGCTTCTGACTGACGCCGGTTTTAACATCCTCCTCTCGATGGAGACCTACAAATGGTACTACCATCTGATCTCGGCAGAACGCTCGGACGAACCCGCGACTTTCCCATACAAACTAGCCGGCCCGCTCTGCGACGGCGGCGACGTCTATTTCGATATCGAAGGCCAAAACCGCCTGCCCGACCATCGCCTTTTGCCGGAAAACGTCCAGCCCGGCGAAGTCCTCGCCCTCCTCAACTGCGGCGCTTACACGCTCGCCCAGGCATCGCAATACAACGGCAGATTCTTACCGGCTATGGTTTTGATTCGGGAAAACGGAGAGGCTGAGTTGATTCGAAAGCGTGATGTGTTCCAAGATTTGACGGCAAACGATATTTTTTAAAACTCAGGAAATCGCCAGTCTAATTCCTACACCCAGTTGGAGATCAGGTGCGTATTCGAAGTGCAAAACGCGTCGGGGATTGTCATTTAATGCTTTCGACGAAGCGTGCAGCAGCAACGGACTCATCGCAATTACGCTGCCTTTGCCTGCCGTACATTCCACAATTTTTTCGGACATTGCGGCCACCTCGAATTCATCGTCCGCTTTGAGTCTTCTATGGTGTGAGCCGGGAATCACACGCAGCGGACCATTGCCGGATGTAGAATCGTCAAGCTGAATTCGCAGGGCAAGTATCTGTGAAAGTGCCCAAGTCGGAGCGTGAACAAAATTAACGCCTTGTTTTGTTGAAGATGGGCCCCAACCATCTCTCCTTACATTTTCTTCCAACGGAACTGCCGTATCCTGATGGAACGCAACAAGCCAATTTGCCTTTCCGGTCTTTTCAAACAGAGTCGCCTTGTAAGCAATCATTGTCCTTCCAATGATTTTTTCACAGATCGATAATAAGCGGGCATCATGGCTTAAGTTCCAAATCTCAGGAATCGCCATTAAATTCCTAGCTCCCGCTCGGCTACGCTTTATTTTGATATGAGAAAGTGTTTCAAGAATTCGGGAGCATTCGAGTTCAGAAAAGACATTTTCCTCAATCCAAAATCCTGGGTCTTTGACCAATCTTACTTTATCTAATTTCACTGCGAATAGTTACTATCATTAATTTTTCAGCGTTAACGAATAATCAGCATATTTCGAATTGAGTTTCTTTCAAAATCGGACAGTGAAAAATCGAGATGCTCATATAGAGTGGAAAGATTTCCCAGTGCAACAGCCTGACTGCTTTCGTCACGGATCGTCCCGATAATTTCGAGACTAGTATGCAAAGTTTCCTGGGATCTAGCTTTTTCGCCGTGTTCGCTCAATCTTTTCCCGATCTCATTATATGCCGATGAACGCGAAGCAAGCTGAGGAACTGTTTCGGTCAATTCTGCGGCTTTATTAAGAGCGTTTATCGCAGCATCTCTGTCGCCATTCTTATTGTGAACATCACTCACGTTAATAAGAGCGAAAACGCGGGCGGCATCATCGGGGATTGCACGCATCGCTTGCGCGGCAACTTCATCGTGTTTTTGAAGCGTCATTATTTGGGCGATTTGGGAAAGGGCGGAAACCTGTTCGGCTTCGTCGGGGATCTCTTGGGCGATTTCGATTGCGCGTTCGCATTTTTCGAAACCGGCAAATTGGGCGGCGATCGAGGTGAAGAGGCGGAATTTCGCTTTGCCGTCGCGGGTTTCGCGTTCGTGTTGGGATTTCAGGATCGCGTAGGATTCTTCGAGCGCGTCGAATGCGTCGTCCTTTTCTTCGCGTTTCCATGAATCGCGGGCGAAGCTGAGAAGGCACGTCGCGATCTGGGTTTTGTCGGTGATCGAGTCGAGCGTGCGGTCGGCGAGTTCGACGCTGCCGGCATGAAGAAAACCGATGGCGGCGGCGGCGAGGAAGGAATCGCGGTGGATATTATCGAGTTCCTCCGCCAGGCCGCGGGCTTTTTCAAACGTTTCGATAGCACGGTCGTTTCGCTTTGCCTCGATGAACAAATTGCCTATCTCGCAGTATGTTCGAATAGATTCTTCGTCATGCTCAGTCGATCCGGCGGCTTCGGCGGCTTTTTCGAGAAATTCGGCGGCCCCAGCGTGATCGTCCACTTCCAATTTTGCGACCGCCATCATTGAATACGCGGAAACGAGCGCACCGGGAAATGCAATGCTTTTTAGAGTTTCGTCTGCCGCGGATTCGCCGCCATCGGCCATTTGCTTCACCGCGATAGCGGCATAAACGGTATCGGGATGATCGAGATCGTTAGATATTTCGCGGGCTTTCTCAAAATTCCCTTGTTCTGCCTTTTGAAGTGCGATCTTTTCGCGTGCCTGCGACTGCAAGCCGTAATCTTCGACGGATTCGGCGAGCTGGAGAGCGTATTCGTCATCATTCAACTCGGCGCATTTTTGGGCAACGAGGATCAGCAGGCGATCCCGCATAAAAGGGTCATCGACCGAATTGGCAAGCTCGGCCGCCAGATCGACATTGTCTCTTTCAAGATAGAGCGGGATTATGGCCGCCATTGCCTCGGCATGTCCGTCACGGCTTTTGATGTCCTCGGCAAGGTAGGCCGCGCAGGCGAGAATATCGCTTTCGGCGTCGGACCGCGAAATTAAATGCTCAGCCATAGTTTGATTGGCCGCAAAAAAGGCACAAAAATCACAAAGGGAAAAATCTGTTTTTGTGGCTTTTGTGCGTTTGCGGCAATTTCTTTCAGGAATAGACTCGGCGGAATGAATCGGGCATCCAGTCGTCCAGATAATCCGCTACCCAATCCGCACCGGCTTTTCGAAGCTCATCTTCACCGACCGTATTTGTCACGCCTAAAACCGGAAGGCCAGCGCTCTTTCCTGCGGCGACTCCGGGCGGAGAATCTTCTATGACGACGCAATCCCCGTGGATCATCGGCAAATGTCCCCTCGATGTCCGCGCCGAATCGATCAGACGGAAGCCTTCCCTGTAACATTCCGGGTCAGGCTTGCACTTGGATACGTTTTCGGCACTCACCACTATCGAAAAGCAATCCAGTAAACCGGTCGTTTCGAGAATATGATCGATCTCTTGACGATTCGCCATGCTGACAACGCCGAGCGTAAATTCTTTCGACATTTTACGCACAAAATTCTTCATGCCGGGGAAGAGCGGAACCTCAGTCGAAATTATCTCGCGCCATTTTTGGGTTTTTGCCTGCGTGATCTCGAGTATCTTGTTCGTTTCAGGTTTTTTACCTGCACGGTCGAACGCGGCGCGGACAAAGGTCTTGTCGTCCATGCCGAGACTGGAGTAGTAATCTTCATCCGACAAGTCGATGCCTTCGTTTTTCAGAATTTCTCGATACGCACCGAGCTGTATTGGCTCATCGTTGATGATGACGCCGTTGAAGTCCATTAAAATTGCCTTTATCATTGATTTGTGGTTGTTCCTTTTCGGTCTTATATTAGACTGTTAAATCATTGGCGAGCAAACCGTTAGCCGAGCAGCTTCGCATCGAACATATTGTTTCGCCCTAAAATTCCCTTCGGGTCGAATGCTTTTTTTATCCCGGCCATTTCGTTCAAATACCGTTCGCCCATCATCACGTTCAGATATTTGCTTTTAAGTTTTCCGATGCCATGTTCGGCCGAGATCGTACCGCCGAGCATTATTGCCTGGGCGATAGATCTTCCGTACAAATGCCGGGCCTTCTCAGCTTCCAGGTCGTTTTTCGGTAAGATGTTCGCGTGCAGATGATTGTCGCCGATATGCCCGAAAATGACGTAGTCGAGGCCGCTCGCACGCAGCATTTGCTTATAAAACCTTAGAAATCCGGCGAAGTTTTCATCGGGTACGGCCATGTCGGTTCCGACCTTTTTTTGGTTGTGGCGGGAAATCCTCTCGTTTACCGCGACCGGCAGAGCATGGCGGAATGCACGCATTTTTTCGCGGTCGGTCTCTGTCGTCGTAAACCATGAACGGTCCAGGTCGGCTCCGTGCTTTTCCAAAAGTTCGTTCCAGTCTTCCAGCAATCCATCCTCAGATTCGGCGTTGGTTTCCTGCTCAAAAAATATCGCACCCGTCATATTTTTCGGAGTTTCGGGAAATTTTTCGCGGATAAATTCCAGAGAGTTGGCGTCAAAGTATTCGATCAGCGAAGCATTCAATGTGTTTGCCACATGCGAGGTGCGATTTGCGAATGAAAGATCACGCACTTCCGAAACCAGGCTCAGCAAGTTTTCCTCGCTTGAAAAAAATACTATGCCGCTGAAAAACCCTTCGGGTTTGGGCAATACCGAAAACTTGATCTCGGTGATCACGCCCAGCGTACCTTCACTCCCGATGAAAAGGTCAATCGCGTCGAGGCCTTCCTCGGAAAAATAGCCGCTGACATTCTTTCGAACGTTCGGACGCTTGTAAGTCGGGACGTTTATTTTGATCGAATTTCCCTGCTCTGTTATCAAGTTTATAATTCCGTCGGTTCCGCCCCGAATTTCACCTCTCTTAAGTTCCAGGTTTTCACCGTTGGCCAGAACGATTTTGAGGTGCTGAACATAATTTCTCGTCGCCCCGTATTTAAAACTCCTCGCTCCCGAAGCATTCGTCGCAATGGTGCCGCCTATTTGGCAGCTCCATTCGGTCGGGTCGGGCGGATAGAACAAATTTTCGGCTTCGACCACTTTCTGAAAATCGGACAGGATCACACCCGGTTGGACAATTGCGGTCAATTCCACCTTTCGAATTTCCTCGATCTTATTGAGCTTTTCGAGCGAGATCACATACCCGCCAAATGGAATCGCACCACCTACTGTGCCCGTTCGCGCACCCGATATCGTAACCGGGATCGCCGCTTCATTGGCTCCGCGAAGTATTTCGGAAATCTCGCCAGAGGTCTCCGGCACAAATAATTTTTGGCAATGTCCGCCCTTTAAATTACTGGCGTCGGCGAGATAATTTTCGAAGTCTTCGAGTTGCGTTTTGACCTGCATGCAGTCGATTATACAGAATGTTCGGCATTGATAAAATCGCGCGTTTAATTCGGGACAGAAGAGGGATCGAACCCGAAGGGAATCCGCGAATTGGATTTGCTGTTATCGCGGTTCGGCAAACGCTCGATCGAATCACGTCATATACGAGAACAATTATCGGATTCGACGACCGAATTTCACAAAAAAAGTCTTGTCCGCATCATTGTAGTAATCCGTCTGTATTGATGCATACATGGCTGTTTATCGCACACGGAATAGGTTTTTTGAGGTAATAAACGCATTGAAAACGACCAATCGTCTAAAGGCACGGCAATTGCTCGGTTTTTAACGACTGCAGAAAAGACAACGTTAATGTTCTGCAAACGGATAGCAAACGTATAACGCGTATTGCTTGACCATTGCCGGTGAAAGAGGCCGGATGTTTTTGGAGGAATTGATGTTATGGCAAAGACAGTTTTAGTAGTTGAGGATCAGCCCGACATCCGTTCGCTGACAAGATTTATTGTAGAATCGATAGGTTACAACGTAATAGAAGCCTGCAACGGCTACGAAGCTTTTGAAGAAGCGAAATCTAAAATCCCCGACATAATTCTAATGGATATAGCAATGCCGAAAATGAACGGCATCACATCCGCCAATCTAATTCGGAACAGCGAGATAGGAAAAAGGATCCCTATAGTCGCATTCACATCGTTCGGAAAAGAGTTCATAGATGTGGCGGACTCGTTCGGCTTTGACAAAGTCGTCCAAAAGCCGCTCGACCAGGAGCATATGAAAATACTTTTGGATGAATATCTTGATCCGGGCCACTAACATACTCAAATAAAAAAAGACTCGATATCGAGTCTTTTTTTATTAATTAAGGCTGGCTAAAACCGAATCCGATATCGAATTACACGGCTTTTTCACCTTTCTTACAGCACGAGCAATCACAGCTTTTATGTTCACCTGCGGCTGCTGCTTCATGGTTCATATCGTGATGAGCCTTTGCCTCGCCTTTTTTCATCGGGCACGATTCGCCGCTTTTGCAGCAGCAATTCGGATCGTCGCAGCACGCTTCGGTTTGGCCGGATGCGGCCTTGTTCTTCATCGGACACGAATCGCTGCCCTTACAGCAGTCGGTCTTAGCTTGCGTTGCAACTGTTGACTGGTTGTAGGCAAACGCCACAACGGCGAGGCCGAAAACCATAAGTATCGAAAGGGCTAATAATATCTTCTTTTTCATTTATTGTTTCCTCGTAGTTAGAAATTATCACTTTGTCGGGGCCAGGCTGTTTGAGCCGGGGGAAAATTAACGCTCACAAAGCAATCTTTCTAAATCCGAAATACGCAATTATCAATAAAAACGTTTTTACGGTAAAGGACGGGCGGCGAGTATGCGGCAGGCGTCTGAAATGATACAGCGACAGATCTGAGTTTAGGAGCATCTACCTGCACCTCGGCCGGGACATCGGAGGATGAATCCACCATACGGTCGATCTTTCGTGCCTTGTCGAAAACGATCGACAGATAAGCGCAGCAACCGAGGCTCGCGTGACCCGTTTGGCGGGAAACGGCGTTGTTTTTTTCGGAACCCCTGTCGCAGTGCTCGCTTTTTTGTTTTAGCGGACAGTGTTCGGCCGCCGCGTTCGCCGACGGCATACTTCCGCAACAAAACAGGAACAGAAACCCGCTTAACCAAAAAGCCATGAACGCTGCGATCGGCTTTTTAACGAGTTTTGTAAGATGTTTGCTGGAAACGTCCATCGGAAATTAATGTTATCACCCAATGACGGTCGCAGCAAGAGTTCTTGGATCTCGGAGTGGTCTCATAATCCGACGCGGAAACAAATTCTTGAATTTTATTATATTATCGAGAGTAACACCGGCAGAGATTCTATGAGCCTCAAAACGATCCTTAAGAAAATAGTCGAAACGAGCGGGTATACGATCAAAAGGCCTTCCAAGGAAGAATCGTACTATGACGGCGATGGCCTGAAAAGCATTCATAACCACGACTTTCTGCGTGATCCCGAATTCATCGCAGCTTACGGGCGTGGGGTAGAGGCGGCGGGCGACCTGAATTGGCATTGGCGGGTACACGTGGGGTTATGGACGGCGTATTCCGCAGGCAGGCTGGACGGTGATTTCGTCGAATGCGGCGTCAACCGCGGATTTCTGAGTTCGGCAATTATGCACTATCTGGATTGGGACCAAACCGGGAAGACATTTTATCTCCTGGACACATTCGCCGGCATGGACGAGCGCTATGTGAGTGAAAAAGAGATCAATGCCGGCACGCTCTATCATAATCAAGCGAATCTGGAATCAGGCCACTATGTGCGTGGGGTGGATTCGGTAAGAGCGAATTTTTCCCAATGGAAAAATGTGAGGATCATCGAGGGTCCGATTCCCGAAACACTTTCGGAGATCGACACGGCGTCTATCGCATATCTCCATCTCGATATGAA
>JACMMN010000248.1 GCA_014379075.1 Pyrinomonadaceae bacterium
ATACTATGAGCAGATTTTCGGTTATTTTCATTTTTCTTATAACTCTATTTTCTTCTTCGTTCGGTCAGAACGATTCTCTTGCCGTCGAAGGCGAAAAACGGCTGCAAAACATCAAACAGCTTACATCCGGCGGCGAAAATGCCGAGGCGTATTTTTCGCCAGACGGCAAACAGTTGATCTTTCAATCGAAACGCGACGGGCGGCAATGCGACCAGATATACACGATGAACATTGATGGCTCGAACGTCAAGATGGTATCGACCGGTGACGGACGCACGACCTGTTCTTATTTTTCCAAAGGGGGCAAGGAAATTCTTTACGGCTCAACCCATCTGGGCAGCAAGGAATGCCCGCCGAACCCGGATTTTTCCAAAGGTTATGTCTGGGCGATATATCCGTCTTACGATATTTTCGCCGCCAAAGCCGACGGTGCAAAGCCGAAACAACTGACGAAAACGCCCGGCTATGACGCCGAGGCAACCGTTTCGCACGATGGCAAAAAAATAATTTTCACATCGATGCGCGACGGCGACCTCGACCTTTATGTAATGGACAAAAACGGCAAAAACGTAAAACGCCTGACAACCGAATTAGGCTACGACGGCGGAGCGTTTTTCTCGCCGGACAGCAAACAGATCGTTTATCGGGCCTTCCATCCGAAGACCGAAGCCGAGGTCGCCCGCTACAAAGACCGTCTCGCAAACAATCTGATCGAGCCGACTGTTTTCGAGATCTGGGTAATGAATGCCGACGGCACCAACAAACGCCAGGTAACAAAACTCGGCACCGCTTCATTCGCTCCGTTTTTTACGCCCGACGGCAAAAGCATAATCTTCTGCACCAACTATTTCGCGACCGACGCCCGCAAGCGTAATTTCGATCTGGCATTAATAAATGTGGACGGAACCGGACTGGAACGTGTAACATTCGACGAAACCTTCGACGGCTTCCCAATGTTCTCGCCGGACGGCAAAAAGCTGGTTTTTGCATCCAACAGAAACGCCGCGAAACAGGGCGATACGAATGTGTTTATCGCGGATTGGGTTAAATAAATTTATTAATACAGGATGGACATGATGATCGGCAAGATTACTTTTTTTATCATCATGTAAATCCTATCCATCCTTTTTGATGCCAACATTATGAGAAGACAAATCGCGGTCTTACTGTTATTACTTTCGTTCGTTTTCAGCGTCTCGGCGCAGAAGCCCTCAGATGTCGAGCAAAGCCTTCGCAAGCACGTCGAATACCTTGCTTCCGATAAACTCGAAGGCCGCAGAACCGGTGAGCCGGGAGCGGCGCTTGCCGCCGATTACATCGCAAAGGCTTTTGCTCAGTCAAAACTCAAACCCGGCTTTCGTGACCAAAAAGGCAAAGCGAGTTTTCTTCAGGCCTTTCCGTATGTCACCGGTGTCGAAATGGCGGCTACGGGTAATGACTTCCAACTCAAATTTCCGGAAAGCTCTGCTGCGGCAATAGCAAAGCCGGTCGGATTTTCACCGAACACGCAAATCGCCAACGCTAAGATCGTTTTCCCCGGCTACGGCATCGTTTCAAAAGAGCCTGTTTTCGACGACTACGGCGACCAGGATGTTATGGGTAAGGTCGTGATGGTCTTTGCCGGAAATCCGGATAACGGCAATCCGCACAGCCTTTTCGGACGTTTCGACGCACGGGCGAAAGCACGGATCGCGAAGGACAAGGGAGCCGTCGCTGTGCTGCTCATTTCACGCGAAGCCGATCTAGCCGACGACCGTCTCACTCGGCTTGAATACGATCAAACTCTCGGCGAAGCGGCGTTGCCGGTCCTCGTGATCTCGCGGGAAACGGCGGCGGCAATTCTCGGCGTCAAGGCTCCTGACCTTGTTATGATGGAAGAATTCGTGGCGATGCGAAAGGACATGACGGGAAAGGTGACGGTCACGCTTCGCGATGCTTTGCCGACGCTCGATTTCCGGGTCAATCTGGTCAAAAAACAAACCGGCGCACACAACGTCATCGGCATTCTCGAAGGCACCGATCCGGTGCTTAAAAACGAAGCCATCGTCATCGGTGCTCACTACGACCATCTCGGCCGCGGCGGACAGGGAAGCCTCGACGTAAATTCAAAGGAAATTCACTACGGAGCCGATGATAATGCTTCGGGAACCTCGTCGATATTAGAGCTTGCCCGTCAATTCGCCAAGGAAAAGAAAAACAAGCGGACAATTATCTTCATCGCGTTCAGCGGCGAGGAAGAAGGATTATTAGGTTCGAATTTTTATGTCAATAATCCGGTTTTTCCGATTGAAAAAACAGTTGCGATGATAAATCTGGATATGGTCGGGCGGTTAAAGGATCATAAGTTGACCATTGGCGGAATTGGAACGGCAAACGAATGGAAGGGTTTAATTGATGCGAAAAACGGCGTGGAATTGCCGATATCGTCGATGATTCAACCGTCAACGTTGAAAGTACTTAGTACAGTTTCTGCAGTTATTCCGCGTTTTCTATTACAGCTCAACGAAGACGGCTTTGGGCCATCCGATCACTCTTCCTTCTATGGCAAGAAAATTCCAGTTCTTTTCTTGTTCACCGGAACTCACGAGAATTATCACAAACCATCTGATACCGCCGATAAGATTAACTACGCAGGATTAACTCAAATTACGGCTTTCATCGGAAACGTCGTTAGGGCAATCGATCAAAACCAACAAAAACCTACTTATTCCGTTGCAAAATCTTCCGGCACGATGGGCCGCACCGGTTTCAGCGTTTCGCTCGGAACGGTGCCGAATTATGCTGATTCGACCGACGGCCTGCTTCTCGACGGCGTCCGTGACAATTCGCCCGCTGCCAAAGCCGGGATCAAGGCTGG
>JACMMN010000249.1 GCA_014379075.1 Pyrinomonadaceae bacterium
GGTGAAACGCTAAGTATAGGAACTGCAATGTACACCGAATATCTGCTGCCGGTCGAGATTGTCGGTGTTCTGCTGCTAATGGCGATAATCGGCGGAGTGATCTTGGTTCGCAGGCTGACGCCGCCGCAGCTCGAACTAATCGTAAATAACGAACTTGAAAGGCGTCACGAAGAAGACGAAAAAGGCGATCTGAGCATCGCGCTGTAGATGTCGGATGCTAGATGTCAGATGTCAGTGAAGAAGGATTTACTAAAATCGGAAATCTGACATCCGGCCACTGATTTTATGGAACCAAGTTTAGAAATTTATCTGGCATTATCCGGCGTCTTGTTTACGATCGGAGCGGTCGGCGTGATCTTCAAACGCAACGCGCTTGGTATGTTCATGTGCATCGAGCTGATGCTCAACGCCGTCAACCTGACATTCGTTGCATTTTCGCGCTACTACGGCGATGTTACCGGGCAGCTTTTCGTATTTATGGTAATGAGCGTCGCCGCCGCCGAAGCCGCGGTCGGGCTCGGCATTATCATCGCGTTTTTCCGCAACCGGATTTCGATCGACGTGGACGATGCTAGTATTTTGAAGAACTAGCGGCGTGTCCCAATTCTTATTTATGAACCGTAAAATCGGAATTCTTGCCGGTCTTTACTGCGTTATCGCGGTTACTCTTGGTGTCTCCGTTAATGGTCAACCAACTGTATCCGATAAAAGAAATGTTGCTGCCTTTAACACCATCAGCAGGGAAGAGGTTGAAATGCTGATTGCGGATGTGGCCAGGACAAATCCGGAGGCTATTAAGCGGTTTGCTGAAGATCCGAAAATGAAAAAGGTGCAGCTTGAAGATCTGAAGCAGTTGCTCGCTTTCGCCAGCCAAGCTCAGAAAGAAGGCTTGACGAAAGTCCCAACGAACCATCAGGAACTCGACAATATTCGCTCCGAGGTCGCCGCCTTAAATTACGATCGCGAAGTTAATAAGGACAAAGGCCCAATGCCGCCACTCGGTTATATCACCGAGAATCAAGTCAAGGAATTTTGGGAGCCGAGCAACCCTGAGCACGAAGCTGATTTTCAAAAGTTCATGGACGCGAAAGTAACAGTTCTCAAGGAAGGCAATCCTCAGATGAAGGATCGCGAGATCTCCGAAGAAGAGAAGACTCAGGCACGCGATTTCTTTGCGAAGGTTGAGATCTACGAGAAAGAATACAACGATAAAGTCGCCGCCGGCCGGCTTCCGAAAGCGTTTCAGGACAAAGTCGATCTCCAGGTCAAGCTTCAGCAGGCACAGTTTCTCGCCCGGATCTATTCGGAAAAAGTAGCGGAGAAGGCAAAAGTTACAGACGAGGATATAGCAAAATACCTCGCCGAGCATCCCGAATTCAATACGGCCGAGAAGAAAGCGAAAGCAAATGAGATATTGAAGCGAGTGAAAGCCGGAGAAGATTTTGCGGCACTCGCAAATGAATTTTCGGAAGACCCGGGCAATAAGAATCCTCCACAGGGCGGGATTTATAAAGATGTCACAAAAGGCAAAATGGTAGCTCCGTTCGAACAGGCCGCTCTTGCCCTTGAATCCGGACAGGTTGCGCCGAATGTCGTGGAAACGGATTTTGGATACCACATCATCAAGCTTGAGAAGAAGGGACTAGACAGCGAGCAAAAAGAGGTTTACGACGTTCGGCACATTCTGATCGCCACAACCTACAAAGAACCCGAAAATCATGATGGAGTTGATATTCCCGTTAAATCCTACGTTCGATCAAAACTCGAAACGGAGAAAGAGAAACAGGTGCTGGATGAAATCATTGCCAGCAACAACATCAAAGTGCCGGAAGATTTTACGGTTCCAAAAGTTGCAGATGCGAAAGTGACGAAAAAGCCGCCTCTACGGAAGAAACGACCGGTTAAAAAAAGCCGTTGACGGGTAAAATCGGATGAGCTTGCAGATAATGACAGTGATCGAAATAAACAATGCTGGTATTTTGAAGAATTAGATATGGCCGTCGTAATTCGCCGGGCAATTCCGGCAGATGCGGATATAATTGCCGGTTACGCGGGCAAATTGGTGGCCCAGCACCGGGAATATAATCCGAAGCGTTTTACATGTCTCGCAAACCACGAGCAGATGGCGGAATACTATAGCGGCCAAACCGCCTCTCCCAATGCGGTAGTTTTGGTAGCCGAATTGAACGGAAAGGTTGTCGGTTTTGCTTACATTCAGTTCGAGGCAAGAAATTACGCAGCTTTGCTGGAATCGGCAGCTTGGCTGCACGACATTTTCGTTGACGAAACGGCACGCGGCACCAATATCGGCAAGAGTTTGATCGAAGCTTCCGCAAAAGCTTCAAAAGAATTAGGAGCAGATAAACTGATGCTTCTGGCCGCGACCGAGAATCGGTTCGCGCAAGAATTGTTCCGGCAGGCCGGCTTTCGGGAGACGATGGCTGAAATGATGCTTAGTCTGGATTGAGATTACGAAGTGATGGGTACGGTGCTAATTTAAGGAATGACTGAAAACAATCTTTTAAGTCTGATAATTTTTGCCCCGCTTGCCGGTGCGGTGATCAATTGGCTGATCGGCGGACGGCTGAAGAACGAGACGTTTAGCGGCGTTGTCGCTTGCGGGTCGATCGCTGTATCGACAATTGTCGCGTTTATGATCGCGTTCGGCATCGGAACGCCGCATTTGGGTGCGCTTCAGGATGGCGGGCCGACGGTTGTGCTTGACCATCTGTGGACGTGGATCGAGGTTGGCGGTTTTCGTGCGGATTTCGGTTTGGGAATGGATAGGCTTTCGGGTATTTACGCCTGTTTTATTACATTCGTCGGTTTGCTGATCCATGTTTTCGCGACCGGCTATATGCATGGCGATAAAGGGTTTTACCGCTTTTTTGCTTACCTGAATTTGTTTATGTTCTCGATGCTGACGCTCGTTTTGGCGGATAATTTTCTGCTGATGTTTGTCGGCTGGGAAGGCGTCGGACTGTGCTCTTATCTGCTGATCGGTTTTTATTTGAAGAAGGATGAGGCCCGCGAAGCAGCGAAAAAGGCTTTCGTGATGAACCGCATCGGCGATTGGGGCGTGCTGATCGGTATATTTTTGATCTTTGGTTTGACCGGGACTATATCTTTTTACGACAAATCCGTTGACGGCGTTCAAGTCGCTAGTGCTCTAAGTATCTTCGCTCAAATGGCCCAGGAGCCGTTTGCGTGGGGAGCTATTTTTGCGGGCGGTATCACATCGGTTGCAGTTCTGCTGTTTATCGGAGCGACCGGAAAATCGGCTCAAATTCCACTATTCACATGGCTTCCGGACGCGATGGCCGGGCCGACA
>JACMMN010000029.1 GCA_014379075.1 Pyrinomonadaceae bacterium
AAAATGGGCAAAGAGAAATTCAACCGGACCAAGCCGCACGTGAACGTCGGGACCATCGGTCACATCGATCATGGGAAGACGACGCTGACGGCGGCTCTGGTGAAGGTGCAGTCGAAGAAGGGTCTCGCGAAGGCGATCAGCTACCAGGACATCGCGAAGGGCGGGACGGTTCGCGACGAGACGAAGACGGTGACGATCGCGGTTTCTCACGTGGAGTACGAGAGCGCGAACCGCCACTACGCGCACGTCGATTGTCCGGGTCACGCCGATTATGTCAAAAACATGATCACGGGCGCGGCGCAGATGGACGGAGCTATTCTTGTAGTTGCCGCGACGGACGGCCCGATGCCGCAGACCAGAGAGCACATCCTTCTTGCGAGACAGGTCGGAGTACCGTCGATGGTCGTCTTTATGAACAAGGTCGATATGGTCGACGACGCCGAATTGCTCGAGCTGGTTGAAATGGAGATCAGGGAACTGCTGTCAAGCTACGAATTCCCCGGCGACGATATTCCTGTGATACAAGGTTCGGCCTTGAAGGCGCTGGAAGGCGACGCGGCCTGGGAGCCGAAGGTTGACGAGCTGATGGCGGCGGTTGATTCTTATATCCCGACACCGGCCCGCGAGACGGAAAAGCCTTTCCTGATGCCGGTCGAAGATATCTTTACGATCCAGGGACGCGGAACGGTCGCGACCGGAAGGATCGAACGCGGGATCGTCAACGTCAATGAGACGGTCGAGATCATCGGCATCAAGGACACGCGGAACACTGTGGTAACGGGTGTCGAGATGTTCAAAAAGCTTCTCGATAAGGGAATGGCCGGAGACAACGTCGGACTGCTGCTGAGAGGCGTGGAGCGAAAAGAGATCGAACGCGGACAGGTGATCGCCAAACCGGGCTCGATCACGCCGCACACCAAGTTCAAGGCCGAAGCCTATGTGCTGACCAAGGAAGAAGGCGGACGGCACACGCCGTTCTTTACCGGATACCGCCCGCAGTTCTACTTCAGAACAACGGACGTAACGGGTGTCGCGCACCTTCCGACCGGAGTTGAAATGGTCATGCCGGGCGACAACATCCAGATGGAGATCGAACTGATCGCCCCCATCGCCATGGAAAAAGGCCTGAGATTCGCCATCCGTGAAGGCGGCCGAACTGTCGGTGCCGGTACGGTGAGCGATATTGTGGAATAGTTTATAGCGGTCAGCATTCAGCTGTCAGCAGTCAGCAAAAACGACTGCTTTTAAGCTGAACGCTGACAGCTGAATGCTGAGAGCTAATATGTTAAACGAAAAAATTCGCATCAAGTTAAAGGCTTACGACCATCGTGTTCTGGACCAATCCACACAGGAGATCGTAGAAACGGCGAAGAGAACGGGAGCACGGATCGCAGGGCCGATCCCCCTTCCGACCATCAAGAACAAATGGACTGTTTTGCGTTCGCCGCACGTTGATAAAAAATCGCGTGAGCAGTTCGAGATCAGAACGCACAAGCGTTTGATGGATATTCTCGACCCGACAGCCGAAACGGTCGATGCGTTGATGAAGCTGGATCTTCCAGCCGGTGTGGATGTTGAGATCAAGGCGTTTGGGAAGAATTAGTTGGCAGAGTTGCAGGTAGTTACAGAGTTGCAGATAGTTACAGAGTTTCAGAGTCCAAACTGACTCCGAAACTCTGAAACTCTGAAACTCTGAAACTCTGAAACTCTGAAACTCTGGAACTTAAAGTTATGATAAGCGGAATCATTGGTAGAAAAATGGGAATGACACAGCTTTTTGCTGAGGACGGAACGGTAACGCCGGTCACCGTTATAAAAGCAGGGCCTTGTGTAGTCGTCCAAACAAAAAGCGCGGCTGGCAGAGATGGCTACAATGCCGTGCAGCTTGGGTTTGTCGAAGACAAGCCGATTCGCATGAAAAATGTGACCAAGCCTTTGCGCGGCCATTTCGAGAAAACCGGCGGCGGACTGCCTCCGACACGCATTCTCAGGGAGCTGCGGTTGACCGAGGAGCCGGAAGCCGCGATAGGCGATCAGATCAAGGTCGATGTGTTTGCCGATGGCGACAATGTCGATGTGGTCGGTAAATCGAAAGGACGCGGTTTCGCGGGTACGATCAAACGCCACAACTTCCAACGCGGTCCCGAATCGCACGGTTCGATGAATGTTCGTGAACCGGGTTCGATCGGGCAATCGGCATATCCTTCGCGAGTTATCAAGGGTACGCGGTCGTCGGGTCATATGGGTGACGCCCGCGTCACCATTCAGGGATTAACAGTTGCCCGCGTCGATGTCGAAAATAATTTGCTAATGGTTCGTGGTGCTGTACCGGGACCGAATGGCGGGTTGGTTATTGTTAAAAAGTCATAGATGGTTCAAAGTTCAAAGTTCAAAGTTCAAGGTCAAAACCTGAAACTTTGAACCTGAAACTTGGAACCCGAACGGAGTGAGAATTTTATGCCTACCGTAAAGGTTCGCAATTTGAAGAATAAGGAAGTCGGTGACGTAGAGTTGTCGGACGCCGTTTTCGGTGCCGAGCTTAATGAAGCGTTGATTCACGCGGCTGTCATAAATTACCAGGCGAATGGCCGCCAGGGAACGTCTGCGACGAAAACTCGCGGCGATGTTTCCGGCTCGGGCCGCAAGCTCTGGAAGCAAAAGGGAACCGGCCGTGCCCGAATCGCGTCGATCCGTTCGCCTTTGTGGAAGGGCGGCGGTAATGTTCACGGCCCGCAGCCGCGCGACTGGTCATACAAAATGCCCAAGAAAATGCGACGAGGTGCATTGCGTTCGGCACTGTCGGAAAGATTGCGTGAAGGAAACCTTATCGTTATTGATGAGTTTACTTTTACCAATCCGAAGACGAGAGAGTTTCTCGGTGCTATCGGCGGGCTTGGGCTTACTGAAAACAAAAAGAAGCCGACTAAGACATTGATCGTCGATTCGCTGGATAATTTGAACCTGATCTTGTCGTCACGAAACGTCGAGAAGACCAAAGTAACAAATAGCTTCGGTTTGAATATTTACGATCTGCTTTATCACGAAAAGCTCCTCATTTCGAAAGCGGCAATTGCCGAATTGAACGAACTGCTCGATCCGGAACGGGAAACCGGCAAGCTTGATTTTGAAAAAGCCCAAGTTAAAGCTGAAGAAAAGCCGAAGGCGAAGAAAGAAGCGAAACCGAAAGCCGAAAAACCGGCAGCGAAAGCGGCCGTGAAGACTAAAGCTTCTAAGACTGATAAAACCACCGTGAAAGCCCCTAAGGCTAAAATCGTGAAAGAGGAGGCGGCAGACAATGAGTAACATGAGTGTTTGGGATATTTTGAAGTCGCCGGTCGTTACTGAAAAAAGCGTCATTCTAAAGGAAGAATCGAGCGATGAAAACGAGGACCGCGTTTCCGGCCAGGTTTTGACCTTTCGGGTGGACAAGAAAGCTGCGAAGCCCGATATCAAAAAAGCCATCGAAGAGATCTTTAACGTGAAAGTCGCTAAAGTCCGTACGGTGCAATACGAAGGCAAAATGAAAAAGCGGGGTCGCCACGAAGGCCGTCGTGCGAGTTGGAAAAAGGCTTACGTTACCTTGAAAAAAGGCGAGCCGATGGTTGATTACGCGGAAGCGATATAAACAGTGGACAGTAGTCATTGGTCAGTTGTCAGAAAGACAAACAGCCGGCCACCGAACACTGATCACCGACCACTAAGAAAATGGGAATTAAAAGATTAAAACCGACTTCACCCGCGAGACGATACCAAACGTATCTGACGCGCGATGAGTTGACTCCGAACGCAGTGCCTGAAAAGTCGCTGTTGGAGCCAAAGAAGAAAATTTCGGGACGCAACAATGATGGACGTATAACTGTCCGTCGGCGCGGCGGCGGCCATAAGCGGCATTACCGCATCATCGATTTCAAACGCGACAAAGCCGGAATTCCGGGACGTGTCGCACAGATCGAGTACGATCCGAACCGCTCGGCCCACATCGCCCTGATCTCGTATCTCGACGGCGAGAAGCGTTACATTATCGCTCCGGTCGGCCTTAAAGTAGACATGATGCTTCTGAGTGGCCCCGAAGCAGATATTCTGCCGGGAAATGCTTTGCCGATCAAGAATATCCCGCTCGGAACTGAAGTTCATAACATCGAGCTTCGTCCGGGAAAAGGCGGCCAGATGGTTCGCTCGGCGGGCGGGTTTGCACAGATCGTTGCTAAAGACGGCGATTATGCTCAGCTCAGGATGCCGTCCGGTGAAACCCGCAGAGTTCCGATTGTTTGCATGGCGACTGTCGGACAGGTAGGCAATACCGAGCATGAGAATGTCTCGCTTGGTAAAGCAGGCCGGTCACGCTGGATGGGAAGACGCCCGAAAGTTCGCGGAGTCGCGATGAATCCGGTCGATCACCCGCATGGCGGCGGTGAAGGTAAAACGTCCGGCGGACGTAATCCGGTCACGCCCTGGGGACAACCGACACGCGGCTACAAAACACGCCGTAATAAACGCACTCAGAATATGATCGTGCGGGATCGGAGGAGAAAGTAATTTCAAATTCTACATTCCAAAATAAAATTGGAATCTGAAATCTGAAATATGGAATTAAGATTATGCCTCGTTCATTAAAAAAAGGACCATTTATCGACCTGAGTGTTCAAAAGACACTCCAACGAATTCTGGATGGCGGAAAGAAGCCGCCCGCGATCAAAACCTGGTCGCGACGTTCGACGATCTCGCCGGATATGGTCGGCTTGACCTTCGGAGTTCACAATGGCAAACGTCATATTCCGGTTTTTGTAACGGAAAATATGGTCGGCCACAAGCTCGGTGAGTTTTCGCCGACAAGAATGTTCAAAGGCCACCCGGGAACGAAAGCGGAGAAAATGGCAAAACGCAAGTAGCGTGATTTTGGATTTTAGATTTTGGATTTTGGATTGCTCGGAAACGCAATCCTGCAATCTAAAATCTAAAATCAAAGATCCAAAATGGAAATATGGAAGCGATAGCAAAATTAAGACATTTGAAGGGTTCGCCGCGTAAGGCAAGGCTTGTGATCGATCTGATCCGCGGGCGCAATGTTTCACAGGCGTTGTCGATCCTGAAATTTACGAACAAACGCGCGGCTTTGCCGATAGCAAAGTGCCTGAGTTCGGCGATTGCAAACGCGACTTATCTCGCGGAACAGCAGAACATCGCGATCGATCCGGACGGATTGTGGATCAACACATGCTTCATCGATATGGGCCCGACCAAGAACCGCAGGCGTGTCCGCCCGGCCCCGCAGGGACGTGCGTATCGCGAACAGCGTCATTATTGCCACATCACGATTCATGTTACCAGCGAGGCTCCTCCGGTAGATGAAAAGGCGGCAAAGGCGGCGGAAGGCCGTGCGGCTAGATTGGCTGCAAAGAAGGCTGATGGCTCTGAGGTCAAGGCAAAGGCTCCGAAAAAAGCCGCTGCGGTAACGTCAGCGAAATTGGAAGAGTTGGATCAGCCGATAATCGAACAGGCATCGGAAGAAATCGTGGATACAGCGACTCCGAATGAAGTTGCCGAAACGGTCGAAGCAAAGAGCGAAGGTGAGATCGCGGATGCGAAAAACGCTACTTCGCAGACACCGGCGGAAAAGAATGAAACGCAGCCGGCGGACGAGGCTCAACAGAAGATTAACGAGGATCTCGAAAGACAGTAATAAGGTTTTTATATGGGACAGAAAGTTCATCCATACGGATTCAGGGTCGGATACAACAAAGATTGGCACTCGCATTGGTTCGCCAAACAGGATTTTGCGAAATTCCTGGCAGAGGATCTGGAACTCAAACGCGACCTTAAAAGGCGTTTTGCCGGCGGCGGTGTTTCGCATATCGATATCGAACGTGCGGCAACGCGGTTGAAGATCATTATCTATACTTCGCGTCCCGGAATCATCATCGGCCGCAAAGGTTCGGAGATCGAAAAACTCCGCGAAGATCTTTCGAAGAAAACGGGCCGCGAAGTTTTGATCTCGATCCAGGAAATTCGACATCCGGAATTGAATGCTCAGCTTCAGGCTGAAAAGATCGCACAGCAGCTTGAAAAGCGTATCGCTTTTCGCCGGGCGATGAAGAAAACGATGGAAGAAAGCCAGCGTTTTGGTGCCCAGGGAATCAAGGTTATGATCGCCGGACGTTTGAACGGAGCGGAAATCGCCCGTACTGAATGGTCGCTGGTCGGACGTCTTCCGCTGCATACGCTTCGTGCCGACATTGACTACGGTTTTGCGGAAGCATTGACGACATTTGGGATTATCGGTGTCAAAGTTTGGATCTATCGCGGAGAAATTTTGGACCCGAGTGCGGCAATGGCTCGCGGAACGACTTCCGATCCGGTCAATGAAGTAAAGGTCGAACGCGGTGCAGGACGCGGCGGACGCGGAGATCGCGGGCCGAGACGTGATCGCAACGATCGGTAATTTTATATTTGATATTTGGAATTGTATTTAGGGGTTAGACGTTATGTTACAGCCGAAAAAGGTAAAGCACCGGAAAGTTCAGAAAGGCCGCAATCGCGGGATGGCAACGCGTGGCGACAACCTTGACTTTGGTGACTTCGGACTTAAAACATTGGAAGCGGGATGGATCACTGACCGCCAGATCGAAGCGGCTCGTATCGCGATGACGCGTCACGTTAAACGTGGCGGCAAGATTTGGATCAGAATGTTTCCCGATAAGCCGATCACGAAGAAACCGGCCGAAACTCGCGGTGGTGGTGGTAAAGGTTCTCCCGATCATTGGGTTGCGGCCGTGAAACCGGGCCGTGTGCTTT
>JACMMN010000250.1 GCA_014379075.1 Pyrinomonadaceae bacterium
CGCCAAAATGAAAGACGGCAAATTCCTGATGATAACGGTTGACGGCAGACAGCCTGGTGTCAGCGTCGGGATGGATCTGAACGAGCTTGCGGAATATCTGCTCGGCCTTGGTGCGGTCGACGCGATGAACCTCGACGGCGGCGGCTCGACGACTATGTTTCTGGATGGAAAAGTCGTCAACAAACCTTCAGACAAGGAAGGCGAGCGAAAGGTCGGTGACGCTATTCTAGTAACATTGCGAAAGAAGAAATAGCTGCGGACAAGGATGTCCGCGTTCCGTTGCGTCAATCCGTCTTTCGGTCAAAGGAAAATATCTCCGCATCGTCATTCTTTTTGCTCAGCAGCACGTCGGTCAAAATATCGGCGGCGAGCTGGCTGAATGTGATCCCGTTTCCGCCATAGCCGAGTGCGAAATAAGTGTGCGGTAATTGCTTGATCGAGCCGATATACGGCAAGCCGTCTTCGGTCTCGATAAACGTCCCTGCCCAACTGTAATCAACTTTGAACGGCAGATCGGGAAACATCTTAACGAACTGCTTTGCGAGTTTTTTAGTTTTCGCTTCCAAAAGTTTATCTCTGCGGGCCGGATCGTAAAACGGTTCATCCTCGCCGCCAAAGATTACCCGGTTGTCCTTGGTCGTCCGGCCGTAGGTATATGGATCGGAAGTATTCCAGAAACTGCAATTCTCAAACCAAATATCTTTCCTCGGCATCGGTTCGCTGACTAACGCATAACTCGAACTCAGCGACGCCAGCTTCATTGGAATATAATTCACCGATTCGTAACCGCAGGCGATAATGACTTTTTTAGCCCTTATTTTATTGCCCTGCGAAGTGTTAACGACGACGCTTTTATTTAAGCGCTCTATCTTCTCGACGCCCGTTTTATCGAAAACCTTCGCTCCGCGTTTCATCGCGTCCTGTAAAAGGCCGTGCGTTAAACGGTACGGATCGGCGATCGCGCTCGGGCGTGTGTAAAGAGCTGCGTACGCTGGAAACGGGAAATGCTTTTCTATCCTTTTTTCATCCCAAAGCTCAACGTCGAAACCGTGTTTACTGCGGACCTTTAATTCATCCTCGATAAACGAAATGTCTTTCTTATACGTGGCGAACCGCATGCTCGAACGCATTTCAAATTCGGCTTCGACCTTGAGTTTCTTTGCGATCTTCTCTAGATCCTGCAATGCTTTCAGGCTTAACTCATACGCCCGAACCGCTTTCGCTGCGCCCATTATGTCGATCAATTCGTGCAGCGTCCGGTCGATGTCGTATTGCAGCAAAGCCGTGCTCGCACAAGTGCTGCCCATGGCAATATGCCTCCGGTCAACAACCACGACCGATGAGCCTTTAACGGTCAAACTCCGTGCAAGCAAAGCACCGGAAATGCCGCCGCCGATTATAACGAAATCGGTTGTAATTTCTTCGCGTAGGGCGGAATAGGATTCAAGATAACCATTCTTCATTAGCCAGAACGGGCTTTCGGTGCGAATGTCCGATACTTTTTTCAACTGTTTTCTCTACAAATATTTATCCAACGAAAAAGCAAAAGCCCAACTTCGAGCGCTGGGCCTTCCAATCCGAAAATAACAGCCAACCTAAAAATTCAAAATCAACTCCGCGTCTTTTACTTCAACGAGGGCACTGCCACCGTCCGTCAATTTGCCAAATAGAATTTCATTTGCCAGCGGTTGCTTGATCTTTTCGTGTATTAGTCGCGCCATCGGGCGGGCGCCGTATCGTGAATCGAAACCGTTGATCGCCAGCCATTCGCGGGCTTCTTCGGTCAGTTTTACGAGCA
>JACMMN010000251.1 GCA_014379075.1 Pyrinomonadaceae bacterium
CGCGGCTGCGACAAACGGATTATGCTTGATCAAACTCGCCACCGGTTCGGTCGGCTGTGCACCGACGCCGATCCAGTACTGAATGCGGTCGTGGTTTAATTTAACCTCGGCCGGGTTCAGCATTGGATTGTATGTTCCCACGTTTTCGAGATATTTCCCGTCACGCTTCGAACGCTTTTCCTTTACCACGAGGCGGTAAAAAGGTTTTCCCTTCGCGCCCATTCTCATTAAACTGATTGCTAACATATTTTCTCCGTAAATCGTGAATAGTAAATCGTAAATCGCTCTTTTACTATTGACGATTAACGATTGAACGATTCACTATCTTTTCTTCTTGTGTCTCTTTTTCTTCTTCAATTTCTTCGACAAAGAATCCTTTGTCTCATCGTAACCGTTATCAAAATCTTCCGAACCGCCACCGTTTCCCAGCAATCCGCCGAGGCCGCCCATTCCGCCTCCGTTACCGAGCATACCGCCTAAGCCGCCGGCCAATCCGCCCATCATTTTCTTGCCCAACCCGCCGAACATTCCGCCGCGGTTCATCTGGGCCATCATTTTCTTCATCTGCTCGTATTGGCGAAGCAGTTGATTGACATCATGAATCGTCGAACCAGAACCTTTTGCCACGCGTGTCTTACGGCTGGCGTCCAGAACTTTGTGATCTTCGCGTTCCTGCCTGGTCATTGAGCCGATGATGGCTTCGGTACGTTTCATCTGAACGTCGACCTCAGCCGATTGCTCATCAGAAAGCTGCATCCCGCCGGTCATTTGTTCGGGAAGCATCTTCATCAATTTGGACATCGATCCGAGCTTCTTGAATTGGCCAAGCTGGCTGCGGAAATCTTCAAGCGTAAACTGGTTACGCGTCATTTTCGCGAGTTGCGCCTGCGCTTCCTCTTCGCTGATCTTGCCCTGAACTTCCTCGATCAGCGAGAGCACATCGCCCATGCCGAGAATTCGCTGGGCAATACGGTCAGGATAAAACGGCTCGATAGCGTCGTATTTTTCGCCGACGCCGACGAATTTCACTGGCTGGCCGATCACCTGTTTGATCGAAAGGGCCGCGCCGCCGCGTGCATCCCCGTCCATTTTCGTCAGGACAACGCCTGTGATGCCGATTCTCTCGTGAAAAACTTCCGCCGAACGAACCGCATCCTGCCCGGTCATCGCATCGGCAACAAACAAAACTTCTATCGGTTTCGTCTCGGCCTTTATCTGCTCGAGCTCGACCATCAGGTCGTCATCGATATGCAAACGCCCGGCCGTGTCGATCATCAGCGTGTCGTAGCCGACTTCCACCGCGTGCTTCATAGCACCGCGAACAAGCGTGATCGGATCGTTCGTTTCCTTGTCCTGATAGACGTTGATCCCGACCGCCGCGCCGACAACCCGAAGTTGTTCGCGGGCAGCTGGACGGTAAACGTCAACCGAAACGAGCAGAGGTTTGCGTTCCTGGTTATCGGCCAGCCAACGCGAGATCTTACCTGTCGAGGTCGTTTTACCCGAACCCTGCAGGCCGACGATCATAACGACGTTCGGTGTCTGCCTGGTGAAGACAAGCCGCGACGATGTTCCGCCCATCAGTTCGGACAGCTCGTCGTAGACGATCTTGACGACCTGCTCGTGCGGTTTCAGATCCTGCCAGACATCCTGGCCTTCCGCCTTCGCCCGTACCGATTCGACAAAATCCTTCGCAACCTTATAATTTACGTCCGCCTCAAGCAGCGCCATCCGAATCTCACGCAGTGCCAGATCCACATGCTCAGGCGTTAATTTGCCCTGGCCACGCAGATTCTTCAGCGTTTTCTTCAATTTATCGGACAGCGATTCGAACATATAAGCACACTTCGGCCGCAAGAGTCGAAACTATAAATAATATGTGTTTAAGCGGTAGGTGTCAAGAAACAACCGTTTTCGGAGGGAATTTCGATAAGCTAATGGAACATTGAAAATGATTCAAACAAGCGAACAACGTCAAGAACCTCAACAACCCGGAAAATAAACAAAAGATGTGCTGACATCCATAACCTTCTTGCCATCGACAAATTTTCGCAATGTTCCTTCTAACATTAGGTTACCATTTCCTAAAGATTGGCTGGCAAAATCTCCTATGCCAAGAAACTTTCCATCAAAATCGTAACTTACGCCGCCAACTTTCCCGGTAGAAAATTTCAGGTGTTTCTCGGTTACGGAAACGGATGTAAATTTATACGAAGCCTGAACACCTCTAACGTCTCCCCAAGCCACCAACTTGCGCTTCTTTCGTTTAACTTCCAAATCAAAATGTACAAATCTCTCTGATTCTTCCGTCGGACGATTCAATGGATGATAATCTCCAGAAGGATTAAAAACTCCTAAATCTGTCGCGTTATTTGGAGTTTGGTCAACTTTAATCTCAAAACTCTCAAAAGTTTGTTCAATGAAAGCGTCATCCGCCAGCGGTATCTCAGTTAGAATTGAAAAATTTGATTGTGTGTTTGAAAACATAAGCGAAGGAAGGAATTCACTTATCCACACGCCGACTACACCGATAATAAAAGCGAGAATTACGATAACAAATTTATACTTTGGGTTTTTCATTGTTAACTCAAAACGAATACATCATGGCAATTACCGGTGCCGAACATGATTGTGCTGAGAGATTCGTGACGCCCTTTATTATTGTTTCAAAGTTCAGTCGCTTACCATCAACGGAGGGAAGAGAGTCGTCATTGCGGAGCTTGAATACGAGCCATTCCTCAAGCACCTCCGAAAGCTCATTACGGCATTCTTCAAGCGTTTGGGCGTTTGAATAAACACCCTCGAATCCTGGAATCTCACCGTAAAAGCTTCCGTCGTCGCTTAATATCTCGTATTTCGCCTTGCGAAGTGCGGCTTGGATATATTCAGTTAACATTCTGCTAGTTTACCCTCTAAACATAAATCTCTTCAACTAAAATTATAAATCAACTCATTCCTTTTCAGCACGGGTCCATTTCTGTCTCACTTTGATGCGGTGACTATTTGATTTCCATCTTGAAGTTTCCTTGAATTTTTGAGCGGAATGAATCGAAATAATTGAGCAGCCGCGCTTGGTACAACTCTTGCTTTTAGTATGCTAGTTCGAAAATGGTGCATCAATTTGTTGCATCAACATTGAGAAGACAGGAGAAAAATACGATGAAACTGAAATTTTTATCTTTGGGAACAGGATTAGTATTTACGTCGCTCGCCTTGAGCGCGTGCGGCACCGCTACAAATACCAACATTAACGCTAACATGCGTAATATGAACAGTAATACGGCGATCGTGGTCAACAGCAACACGAATCTGTCGAATGCAAATATGTCCAACAGCAACCGTTGGAACGCAAATGTAAACCGGGCAGACTACGATAAAAACCGGGCAGATTACGAAAAGGATAAAGGTTCGAGCACCATTGGCCAAGGCGCAAACGATAGCTGGCTCTGGTTCAAGACAAAGGCGGCATTGGCTACGACAGACGACCTTCGTGATTCGACGATCAATGTCGATGTCGTAAACGATGTCGTAACGTTAAAAGGCACGGTCGCAAATGCGGCTCAGAAGGCCTCGGCAGTAAAAACAGCCAAAGAGATCGAGGGCGTCAAGAGCGTTACCGATCAATTAAAGGTTGCGGCCGAGGATTCCATGACGAACATGTCGAGCAGCAATTCAAACGCAAACGGCAATAGAAGATAGATTTTAGTTAGGTTTGAATTATAAAGGCGGGCTTCCGGGTCCCGCCTTTTTTACTTTCGTCAGAACCCTTTCAATAGCTTCACAAATGCTTTCGGGTTCTACGCTTAAAATACACTTTGGCTCGCCAAATTCCTTGCAAATATAGCCCGCGCATGGCTGACACGGAAGTTTTTCGTACACCAACTCGTTCGCGGCGTCCGTCCATGGCCGCCAGTGGTTGACGTTGGACGAGCCGAAAACTACGACGGCCGGAGTGCCGACAGCGGCAGCGATATGGGCTATACCCGAATCGTTACCGACAAATAGGATTGCTTTCGAGGCCAACGCCGTTATCTCGGGTAAGCTCAGATCGTCACTAGTGGTGATCCGAATACGAGATTCATCCTGAAGGCGTTCCAAAACATTGCTTTCACTTTTTGCCGCGACGGCG
The DNA here is from genome assembly GCA_014379075.1 of Pyrinomonadaceae bacterium. Taxonomy (GTDB): domain Bacteria; phylum Acidobacteriota; class Blastocatellia; order Pyrinomonadales; family Pyrinomonadaceae; genus OLB17. The sequence goes on from JACMMN010000251.1 coordinate 4,130, forward strand.
ATCGTGTGTATGCCTTTTTCGTACAAATATTCGGCCGTCCGGGCAAAATTTTCTGTTGCCCATTGCTTTGTGGCGAAGGCTGCGGCTGGATGAAAAAGTGCGAACGGCCCGCTCGCATCGATCTTATGCTCCATTGATCGCATTGCCTCATCGGTGACGGCCAGCCTGCTTTTTGGCCTGTCCTGCACCGGGACGCCAACAAATCCTAACAATGCGAGTTGCTGCTCAGCCGAGTGCGTTACGTGCTCGTGCCAGTAATCCGCGGCGGATGAAAGCAGGTGATTGTAGAGGAACGAATATTGATATTCCGCGTAACCGACACGATGTTTTGCCCCGCTGACGAAAGTGAAAAAAGTCCCGGTCGTTCCGCCGTGAAGATTAAAAACGACATCGTATCGTCTATGTCGGATCTGCCATGCGGTTTGCAGGCGCGAACTCGAACTCTTATCAACCGTCAAAACATTATCGACCGCATTAAATCCATTCAGCAGCGGTGCAACCCAATCTTCGAGAAGAATGTCGATTTCAGCGTCAGGCCGAAACCTTTTGAGCGCGATGAGCGACGGGGTTGAAAGCACAGTGTCGCCAATGGATCGAAGTCGAACGATCAGCACCCGACGAACAGCGGGCCAATCGATTTGCTTTTGATGCTGACTATTTGGCCTATGGTCTATGGCTTTCATCTCGGTTTTGGCTCTTATCGACCATCGACAAATATCCGCCAACCCACTACTTTTCGACCGTCGCCTCATCGATCAGCATAACGGGTATTTCGTCACGTATCGGATAAACCAATGAGCATTCCGCATTCGTACATTTCAGGCCGCTTTGATCTTCTTTTAATTCGACCTCGGACTTGCACTTGGGACAGCGTAAAATTTCCAGTAGCTCAGGGCTGATTGCCATACTTTTCTCACTCCATCAAAATTTATTCTGATAGCATTATAAAACAGAAAATAATAAAAGGCAGGGATTGATTCCCTGCCTTTTATCCTGAAACTATTTTTTTTGTTCTAAACCTCGGCTTCAGTCTTAGTGCCGCATTCCGGACAGAATTTTGCCCCCGGTGCAAGTTCGGCCTGACAGTTGGTGCATTTTGCCTTTTCCTGTGTAGAGCCGCATTCAGAGCAGAATTTAGCGCCCTCGCGAAGTTCGGCATTGCATTTTACACAGGGAACTTTTCCGATCTCCATTTTACCGCCGCAGTCTGCGCAGAACTTTACTCCCGCCGCGTTCTGTTTGCCGCAGCTTGGGCAAGGAATAGTTGACGACGCCTGTCCGCCGCCTGTTCCGCCTTGGGCCTGCTGGCCGAAAGCATTAGCCATCTGGCCGCCGACCGCGAACCCGGCTCCAAGCCCGGCACCTAAACCCGCTCCGCCGCCTTCGTTCTGGGCCGCGTCACGCAAGGCGTCAGCCGCCTGAAACTGCATGTATGTCTGAGCATCGCCGAGAGCACCCATTGAGGAACGCTTGTCCATCGCGGCTTCCACTTCGGGCGGAAGGCTGATGTTCTCGACGTAAAATTTTGTTACCTCAAGGCCGTAACCCTTGAAGTCCTCGTTGATCTTCGCCCGGATCTGTTCACCGACTTCCTTATACTGCGCCGCGAGATCAAGCGCGGGAATCTTCAATTCGCCGAGAGCATCTGAAAATTCGGTGACGATCGCGCGCTTAAGCTGTCCGTCGATATCCTCGGTCTGAAAATGAGCGTTGGTTCCGGCAACTTCCTTTATAAATTCGCCCGGATCGGCAACCCGCAGGCTGTACGCTCCGAATGCACGCAGCCTGACGATACCGAAATCGGCGTCGCGAAGCATCACCGGATTCGACGTGCCCCATTTCATATCGGTAAACTGCTTTGTATTTACAAAATAAACTTCCGATTTCATCGGCGAATTAAACCCGTATTTCCATGCGCCCAATTTTGACAGGATCGGCGTATTGCCGCCGTCGATCGTGTACCGGCCCGGAGTAAACACGTCGCCGATCTGGCCTTCGAAAACAAATACGGCGGCCTGCGATTCGCGGACGATCAACTGGGCACCGTTTTTGATCTCCTGCCCCGCGACGGGAAACCGATAAAGCAGCGTATCCTTCGATTCATCCAGCCATTCGATGACCTCGATAAATTGATTTAATGCCGCCTCTTTAACTTTGTCGAGAATACTCATTTGCAAATCTCCTTGTGCAATATCTAACGATTGAATATCTCATAAAGTTCCGCAAAATGGAAGATTCGAATTTGTCTAACGGCCCTAAAAGCCTTGTGTGGGGGCGATCTCCCGAAATGTTATGAAATAGAACACGTTATGTTCCAACCGGCGTTTTATCCGCGAAACATTGTGTCACTAAAGCCGAGGTGTTAAAATTTGAATGATGGATTTGAAACGAAAACTTATCGTCCTCGCCGATGCGGCAAAATACGACGCATCATGTGCATCCAGCGGGTCAACCAGAAAACGTGCGAAAAACGGCATTGGAAATACGGAAGGCATGGGCATTTGTCACAGCTACACCCCCGATGGCCGGTGCATTTCGCTTTTAAAACTGCTGCTGACGAATGTTTGCATCTGGGATTGTTCATACTGCATAAATCGCAGATCGTCGGACGTTCAGCGTGCCCGCTTTAAGCCCGAAGAGGTCGTTCGGCTGACCATGAATTTCTATAAGAGAAATTATATTGAGGGATTGTTTTTGAGCTCTGGAATTATCCAAAGCGCAGACTACACAATGGAACAGCTCGTTTTGGTCGCGAAAAAACTGCGTGAGGAAGAGAATTTCGGCGGCTATATCCATCTCAAAGCCGTGCCCGGAGCTAATCCCGAATTATTGAAACAAGCGGGAAAATACGCAGACCGCCTGAGTGCCAATATCGAGATGCCGGTCCAGGAAGATCTTGACCGTCTTGCCCCGGAAAAGACGATCGCTGAGATCGAGAATACTATGTCCGACATAAAACTCGGAATAGATGAAGCAAAATCGGACAAGGCCGCACCTGCATTTGCCCGAGCCGGGCAATCTACACAGCTTGTCGTCGGCGCAAGCGAAAGCTCTGACACTGTAATTCTTTCCAAAGCCGAAAGTCTTTACAATAAATTTCTGTTACGCCGTGTATATTATTCCGCCTTTTCGCCCGCCGTTCATACAGATCCCGGATTGAATGTGGCGAAACCTCCTCTCGTTCGCGAGCATCGCCTTTATGAGGCCGACTGGCTGATTCGCAATTACGGCTTTACGGCAAAAGAAATTACCGACGGAACCAAAGACAATAATTTAGACCTGACCAAGGACCCGAAACTGGCCTGGGCGTTACGCCACCGTGAATTTTTCCCCATTGATGTAAATACTGCCGATAAAAATCTCCTTTTCCGCATTCCAGGTATCGGCACAAAAAATGTTGCCCGCATTTTAAGGATTCGCACATACCATCGCATTCAGCTAATTGATTTATCACGGCTAAAGGTGATCCTTTCGCGGGCGAAGTGGTTTATCACAACAGCCGATCACAATCCAGATGTATTTAGGCTGGACAGGCAAGATTTAGAGTTTCGATTAAAACCGCCGAGTACGCAGCTCTCATTATTTGACAACTATGCTCCGAAAGTTTCGGTCATTACCGGTGAACTGTAAATGATTCAGGTTGCAGTTGAAAATTCGTTTAAAAGCTGGCGTAAAATCGCCCGCGATTTGCTCACTGCGGAAATCGAGCCGAATGAGGTTGTGTGGCTGAATGCTTCACAGCAATCCTTATTCGAACCGAGCAAATTAGAAACGCGATCTTCCCGCATTTATTCGATTACGCCGGATTTTATTGAACTGGCGCATGCTGCTGCCTGTCACAATTCGGATGAGAAATGGCCGCTTCTTTACCGGCTCCTCTTTCGCCTAATTCACGAAAACCGTAATCTTCTGGAGATAGAATCGGATATCGACGTTCGCGATGCACGGCTAATGGCGAAATCGGTAAGCAAAGATATACATAAATTTCACGCCTTCGTCAGGTTCCGCCGCGTCGAATGCGACGGACAGGAACTTTTTTTCGCGTGGCATGAGCCGCACCATTTTACCGTAGAACTCGCGACGCCATTTTTCGCCCGGCGGTTCGGTTCGATGCGATTTTCTATCCTGTCGCCGAAAGGCTGCGCGCATTGGGACTTGAAAAAACTCACCTTCAGCCCGGCTGTTGAAAAGCTTTCCGTGCCGGACTCAGATGACACCGAGGATTTCTGGCTCGCATATTATAAAGCGATCTTCAATCCATTCAGGCTCAAAATAAAAGCAATGAAAAAGGAATTGCCCGTGCGGCATTGGAGGACACTGCCTGAGGCTGTTTTGATCCACAGTCTTATTCGAGATGCTCGAAACGGTCAGTGACGACGAGGATCGTGCCAGACGCGCCTGATCAGATAATAAAAAGATATTGCGGCGGCACCACCAATGAAATCCAACAAGACATCCCAAGGCGAACCCGTCCTGGAACTGCCGATGCTCTGATTGAACTCATCGAGTCCCGCAATCGAAACAACCAGTGCGAGAGAAAATATGAACCAGTATTTTTTGAGAAATTCTATCGAGGAAGTAGAAAAGGCCCTTGCGGCAAAAAGACCGACGACAGCGTATTCCGCAAAATGAGCAAACTTACGAATGTAGCCGTGGAATACAGTGAGTGTTTCCGGCAATGCTGAAGGAAAAAAATACTCAAGAAGCGGCCGAATAAAACGCGAAGTCTCTGACATTGAGGCTTGTCCGCTCGAAAGAAAAAATATAACGCCGATCCAAACAAAAAGCGGCGCGTAACGAGTTAAACGTTCGCGCCGCTTTATTTTTGAGTTTACTTCAGCCGGCATTAAGCGGCGGCCGCACCTGAGACGACTTCGATAATTTCCTTGGTGATAGCCGCCTGGCGAATGCGGTTCATGTTGAGAGTGAGGGTGTCGATCAATTCGCCGGCATTTTTCGACGCCGAATCCATCGCAGTCATACGTGATCCTTGTTCCGAAGCGACCGATTCGAGCATTGCTCGGTAGATCTGAGTCTGAACCTGTTTCGGCAGCAACTTCCCGAAGATCTCCGCCGCCGGCTGTTCATAGATGTACTCGGCCTGCGACGCAGTTTCGGCCCCTTCCTCTACCGCCGTTCGCGGGATCGGCAATAACTGTTCGATAACCGGCTTTTGGGACAAAACGGTTTTAAATTCCGTAAAAACCAGAAATACCTTATCGATGGACGTATCTTCGGTAAACGTGCCGATAATTTTTTCGGAGATCTCAACCGCGTCGGAAAGTTTTACCTGTCCGGCGCCGGTCAATCCGATATATTCCGACGGAAGCGGCATTTCGCGGCGTCGGAAAAAATCTCTGCCCTTACGCCCTACCGGCACCATTTCAATTGTTTTATCCGTCGATTCTTTGAGAAAAGCCTGCGTAGCCTTGATGACATTCGCATTGAATGCTCCGGCTAAGCCTTTATCCGCCGTTACCAACACGACCAGATATTTTTCGTCGCCGCGTGCATCCAAAAGCGGATGCGAAAATTCATCCGCCACCTTCGCGCTTAATCCACCCAAAACCTCGGACATCTTTTGCGCAAACGGACGTGCCGCCGTGACACGGTCCTGTGCCCGCTTCAATTTTGCGGCCGCGACCATTTTCATCGCCTTAGTGATCTGCTGCGTATTCTTTACCGACTTGATCCGCCGGCGCATGTCTAACAAACTAGCCATAAAGTGAGTTCCAAGTTCAAGGTTCAAGGTTCAAGGTTCCGTTCTTAACTTTGAACCTTGAACTTGGAACTTTTGAACTATTTGCTATGCCGCTGCCGCTCCTGCCGTCTCCCAACGAGTGGCTTTGAAATCCTCGACCGCTTCCTTCATAGAAGCTTTGAGGCCGTCGTCGATGGTTTTCTTTTCACGCATCGTTGCGATGACCGCCGGATGCGAGCTTTCTATGAAGCCTGTCAGCTCTTCTTCAAACCGTTTCAAGTCTTCGACGGCAATATCGTCGGCTAAACCGTTGGTCACCGTCCAGATGATAAGCACCTGCTTTTCGACTTCCATCGGCTGATATTGACCCTGTTTGAGTATCTCCGTCAGGCGTTTGCCGCGTTCGAGCTGATCCTGCGTCGATTTATCGAGGTCTGAACCGAACTGAGCAAATGCAGCGAGTTCACGGTATTGGGCAAGATCGATCCGCAGTGTTCCGGCAACGGCTTTCATCGCCTTGATCTGGGCCGAGCCGCCGACACGTGAAACCGAGTTTCCAACGTTGATAGCCGGACGCACGCCGGAGTTGAAAAGATCGGATTCGAGGAATATCTGCCCATCGGTGATCGAGATCACGTTCGTCGGAATATAGGCCGAAATGTCGCCAGCCTGTGTTTCAATGATCGGCAGTGAGGTCAATGAACCGCCGCCGCGGGCATCCGACAATTTCGCTGCCCGTTCGAGCAGGCGTGAGTGAAGATAAAAAACGTCGCCCGGATAAGCTTCGCGGCCCGGCGGACGGCGAAGGAGCAGCGAAATTTCACGGTATGCAGCGGCCTGTTTCGAAAGATCGTCGTAGATCGTCAAAGCGTGGCGGCCGTTGTCGCGGAAAAATTCGGCGATCGCGCATCCGGAATAAGGGGCAAGAAATTGCATGGCCGCTGGATCGGAGGCTGATGCCGAAACGACAACGGTGTAATCCATGGCCCCCGAATCTTCCAGCCTTTTTACAACCTGTGCAACCGTCGATGCCTTCTGTCCGATGGCGACATATACGCAGATCACGTCCTTGCCTTTCTGGTTGATGATCGTATCGATGGCAACAGCGGTTTTACCGGTCTGGCGGTCGCCGATGATGAGCTCACGCTGGCCGCGGCCGATGGGAACCATCGCGTCGATTGCCTTCAAACCTGTTTGAAGCGGCTCTTTTACCGGCTGGCGATCGATAATTCCGGGAGCGATCCTTTCGACCGGATTGAATGTATCGGTGATGATGTCGCCTTTGCCGTCGATCGCGTTTCCGAGAGCATCGACGACACGGCCGATCATTGCGTCGCCCACAGGCACGCTCATGATCTTACGGGTACGTTTTACTTCGTCGCCTTCCTTGATCTTTTGAAAATCGCCGAACAGCACGGTTCCGACCTTGTCTTCCTCGAGGTTGAGCGCGAGGCCGCGAACCGAGAAAGGAAATTCGAGAAGTTCGCCGGCCATAACCTTTTCGAGGCCGTGTATCTCAGCGATACCGTCGCCGACCTTGATAACCGTACCGACTTCGTCGACAGTCATGCTTGAATCGAAATTTTCGATCTGAGCACGAATAATTTCATTAATTTCGTTGGCTTTAATTGCTTCCATATCTATGTTACGCAAATCGTCATTCGTTCGGATTTCCGATCTACGATCGTCGATTTACGATTTTCTATCCATTAATCAATTGTTCTCTTAAATTCTCTAACTGTGTTTTTACCGAGCTGTCGTAAACCGTCGAACCGACTCGAGTTACGACGCCGCCGATGATTTCTTTGTCAATATCAAAATTCAGGCTAACCGCTTTTCCGGTCAATTTTTCAAGATTGTTTTTGAGTTCGGTCTTTTGTACATCCGACAGTTCTCGTGCTGAAGTTACCTGTGCGGCAACGTTGCCGCTCCGTTCCTCCAGGACCGAAGCGAACCGTTTATTTATCTCGGCGAGATCGGTCAGGCGCCCATTTCGCAAAAGGACCCGCAGAAAATTTGCCGTCGTCGGCATCGGTTTGGTTTTCGCCAGCAAACCATTCAGCACATTTTCTTTATTTAATTGGGCAATGGATGGGTTGCCGAAGGCGGCTTCGAGTTCAGCACTGGCGCCGATCAACTCTTCCCACGTTTTCAATTCATTCTTGACGGTATCGGTCTCGCCTGTTTTCAAAACCACATCGGCGAGTGCTCCCGCATACCGGCGGGCAACTGTTTCTGAGCTCATCCTAGTTCAAACCTCCGATCGCCTGAATTCCCGACTTTACCAGAGCTGCGTCCTTTTCGACATTGATCTGCGATCGGAGCTTTTCTTCCGCAAGACGTACGCTCTCTTCCGCCGAAAACTTTCGAAGCTGCGCTTTTGTCACCTGGTTCAGCCTGGATATTTCTCCGCTGGCCTGTTCGGTCATTTTCCCGACCTCAAGCTCTGCCTGCTCCCCGAGCCGTACGGTTTCGGCATCGGCTTCCGCCCTGGCGTGCTCAAGAATTGATTTTTTCTCAGGTTCGAGGCCCGACAGCTTGGCCTCCGCTATGGTCAATTGCTCAAGAGCCGCTTGCTTCTCTTCCTCGGCTTTAATGAGTTCGGCACGGATCGCTTCGCGTTTCGCCTTAAACGCTTCGGTAAGAGGTTTCTTACCGACGTACACCAAAAACGCTGTAAAAATCGCGAGGTTTAAGAACTTCCAAAACTCGAACCCCGGATAATTCAGGTACGTATTATAAAAATCCGTAAAACCGCCTCCGGCCTTGCCCGTTTCGGATGCAAATAAAATAAAACTGTAAATAAAAGCCAACATACTATTAATGTTCTGAGTTCACGCTGAGGCGTGGACTCAGAACGATACTTTACGCCCTCAAAATATTCGCACTGATCTTTTCGGCCATGTCTTCGGCCTCGCGGGCGATAACCGCTCTCGCTTCTTC
>JACMMN010000252.1 GCA_014379075.1 Pyrinomonadaceae bacterium
ACTGATTCTTTGACGTAATTTTCGTCGCGCGTGTTCGCCCTTATATTTCCCCGCAAAGTGTTTCTCGCTACATTCAAAGCAACTCGGATCAGCCATGGGCGGAGCATTTCCGCATCGGCGATCGAGTCTTTGTGCTTATAGAGGCGGATAAACACCTCTTGCGTCACATCTTCCGCAAGGCCGCAATCCTGAACGACCGACCTCGCAGTGCGAAAGACAGTTCTATGGTGAAGCGTAAAAGCCTCATCAAATTCGATCATCTCCTTCGCTGCCGCAGTCGCCGATTGTTCGGACATTATGTCCACAAATATTTCCGTCGTTTTGCTCATGTTCAGCATCTATAAATGCTTTTCATATAAAATACACCACCGGCGGCAATTTTGTGACAAGTTGGCGGGGTCAAAAATGAATTAAGAAAGAATTTTGCGTGATTTCCTGAGAAAGATCGTTTTCCTCAAGCGTGGAGATAAGAAAATTATGGCTGTTGTCGGTTTCTTCAAAAAGTTCGCATAGCATTTCGCCGATCTCCGCGCCGTCCGGCTTTTCGCGAAATTCCGGCTGCGCGAGAGCCAGCCGTTTCAAACATTCATGAAGGTGGCGGCTTCCGATACCGAATTCGCCTTTTTCCGGGCCGATCACGAGACGGATCTCAGCCTGCTCTTCGTTAAAATGCGCGATCAGTGACGCGGCCTGGCGAACGCCGTGTTCGAACTTTTCCGACGCTATCACGCTCTCGCCGCTCTGCTCGGCCTCGAGCCGTTCGCGGAGCGTAAAAGTTTTACCGGCATTTTCCGGAACCCGCGTGTCGAAGAAAACGGTTATTTTCTTATCGTCCTCGGCGCTGAATTCGCGGACTATAAGATGCCGCGTCCGCGCCGTCGCCTTCCAATCGACGCGGCGAAGGTCGTCATTGGGCTGGTAATCGCGCATCGCGAGCAGGTCCTGCCCCGAACCGCGTTTATTCGCTACGAGTTTCCCGACTTCGAGCGGCAGATTTTCGATCTCGTGATCGAGCGGCTCAAGTTTCGGGAATACGATTAATTCTGTCTCACGGGCCGGAAGACGGCGTCGATGGCGAAAAAATCCGAACGGAAACCGAGTTGACAGCTCAAAGTCCTTAATTAGAAAACGTCCGCGATTCGGAAAAATATGTCCGGTTTTGCTGTCAGCCGTATGATTTCGCGGAATATGGACGAAATAATCCAGGGTCCGCCGGACGATCGGCGGGCGGGCGAGTCTTTCGGCGAGGCGTGCGGGAAGGATCTTTTTCAGATCCTCGGCGACGAGCGACCGCTCGCGTTCCTTGCCCCGGACCTCGGCGATCACGGAATAGCTTGGGAAAAGTTTTTTCCGGTTATGCAGGCTGACAAGGATCGATGTTTCCTCCCCGGCAAAGATCGTTTCCGGAAAGCGCATCTTTACATCCAGTTTTTTCAGGCAAAGCCCGCCGGCGAAAAAACCGACTATCATCGACGCCGTCAGAAACGAAAGAACCAGAAAAAGCAGGTTATTCCCCGTGTTCCACGCAGAAAAACCGACTATCACGATCAAACCGAGCA
>JACMMN010000253.1 GCA_014379075.1 Pyrinomonadaceae bacterium
ATCGAACCGCGCACCTCATTCGTTCCGCCTTTCGTAACGACATTAATAACGGAAGATGCCGAGCGGCCGTACTCGGCGGAAAAACGATTGGTCGCGATCTGAAACTCACGCACGGAGTCTTGCGAGATATTTATCAGCGAACCGCCGACAACATCGTCATTGTTATCCGTTCCGTCGATCATCACGTTTCCGCCGCGCCCAAGCTGTCCGGCGGAAGAGATAATAACCGTGTTTGTCTTAGTCGGATCGAAATTCGGGGCAGGAGAGTTGCCCGGAATGAGCAATGCCAGTTCGAGAAAATTGCGTCCGTTAAGGGGAAGATTTTCGATCTCCGAGCCGTTGATCACAGCGTCGATTCTTGAAGATTGAAAATCGACTAAAGGCACGGTTCCTAATAGTTCCGTCGTTTCGGTTATGGTACCTATTTCCAAAGTCGCGTTAAAATTAACAGTTTGACCGACAGCAAGAATGACCGGCATAATCTTAAGCAACTTAAAGTTCAATGCTTTCAGTTCCAGTTCGTATTCGCCAACCGGCAAACTTGAAATCACATATATCCCTTCAATATTTGTTGACGTCGTTCGCGAAAGATTCGTGACCTTATTTATCGCGGTTACGGTTGCTCCCGCAATCACCGCGCCGTTTTGATCGGTCACAACGCCGGTCAAACTTGCGGTCGCCTGTTGCGCCTGAGCACTACCGGCGAAAAGCCCAAGAAAAGAAGCGATTAAAATTAATTCGACCGACAGATTTTTCATAGAGTCTGGTTCATTAGAAAGTTTTGAAAAACATTCCTAATAATATCTTTAAAAATATTGACTTAGTTGTACGACCGGGCAAAAGCATTATAATACAACTTAACGATCAATCAACCAGTAAGATTACTTTATTAATTTAGAATGAAGTTTCAGCGGTATATATTGAAGTGAAATAAGGCTGTACTGAATTTACTGTGCTTGCAGCGTTCGATAATAAACATTGTTTTGAGTTCAGGTTTAGGACAAGTGTCTGTGAGAACCGGATAGTTGGCTGAGCAATTATCGGTTATTCATCCTTATCGATTGGGATAACGTGTACAGCGGCGTCTTTTACTTCGCGGAGGAAACGGTTGATGATCGAGCCTTTCCAGAATATCTGCCAGCGGGAGCGGGCGGACTGGCCGAAAATGACGTGGGTAATTCCATTTTCGCGGGCAAAATGCAATAGGGCATCCGCCACGTTATTGGATCTCAGCTCAACGACCTTTGCTCCCAAATTTTTTGCAAATCGTATATTTTCCTGCAATGCGGCGTATGCTTCGGGGCTGATGCGGCCTGGCTCTTCCTCAGAAGTTTGGACATAAACCGCCGCCCAGTCGTCGTTCGCAAATCGCCCCGCGATTCTGGCTCCAGCCCTCAATATTTTCTTGGCGCTTCCACGCGATGCCATGGAAACCATCACTTTTTCCGGTATTACGGCTTGTTCCAGGCCTTCGCGCTCACGATATTCATGATCCTGAACCGATTGAAACTGCGCGACCTGACGCAGGGCAAGTTCGCGGAGGGCGGCGAGATTTCCCTTTCGAAAAAAGTTATTAAGCGACTGCTCTATCTTTTCGACCTGATATATCTTTCCCTGCCTGAGGCGCGTTCGCAATGTATCAACGGAAACATCGACATCGATGATTTCATCCGCACGCTTAAAAAATACATCGGGCACGGTTTCCCGCACCTGGACTTTGGTTGTACGGGCGACGGCATCGTTAAGGGATTCAATGTGCTGGATATTGACGGCCGTGATCACGGATATTCCATTATCGAGCAGTTCCAAAATGTCTTCGAAACGTTTATGGTTCTTCGATCCGGCAACATTGGAATGTGCAAGTTCGTCGACGATGGCGACCGCCGGGTTCCTTTTGATGACGACATCGAGATCCATCTCTTCGAAGATCGCTCCGCGGTATTCGATCTTGCGAGGCGGGATTATTTCCAGATCTTGAATTTGTTCCAGCGTTTCCGACCGTCCATGGGATTCGACAACCGCGATCACGATGTCAACCCCTTCTTTGGATAGAGCGTGGGCATCCTCGAGCATCTGAAACGTTTTACCCACACCGGCCGCGGCCCCGATATAGATACGGAGCTTTGCCCGCTCACTTTCCTCAACTATCCTGAGGAGTGATTCGGGAGTCTTACGGAAATCCGTCCGATTCGGAGCCTCGGTTGTAACGGTGTCAACAAACATATTAATGGCGAGCATTATTCACAGGCACATTATCAATTTTTAACTCTATCAAGCTCCAAATTCAGTAAGAGAACATTGATCCTCGGTTCGCCTAAAAAGCCAAGCTGCCTGCCTTCGGTAAATTTCTGAACCATACTGCGGAGTTCATTTTCCATCATGCCTCTTTCTGAGGCGACACGCAGGATCTGAAACTCGGCGGCGGCCGGTGAAATGTGCGGGTCGAGACCGGAAGCGCTGGTGGTTACAAGGTCCGCCGGAACCTGCACACCCGGGTTCTCCGGCTGCCTTGCTTCCGCATCAGCCGTTATGCGGTCTATCAGTTTCCGGCTCGTCGGCCCGAGATTGGAGCCGCTCGAAGCCCCCGCGTCGTAGCCGCTTCCGGCCGCCGACGGACGGGAATGAAAATAGCCGGCCGATGTAAAGTTTTGGCCAATCAATTCGGATCCGACAATTTTGCCGCTACGTTCTATCAAAGAACCGTTTGCCTGGTGCGAAAAAAAAGTCTGGGCAAATCCTGCGACCGCCAGTGGGTAAAGAACGCCGAGAGCCACGGTCATTACCACGATCATTAATACAGATGTTAACAAGTCTTTCATATTTTTATTGTTGCTTAAGAGTGCCTAACCTAGACTCTTCCCCCCTCAGCACCCGGCTCATTATGCCAAGCCGAGCGCCGTTACGACTACGTCGATAATTTTAATTCCGATAAAGGGTGCAATAAGGCCGCCGAGTCCATAGATAAGCAAATTTCGCTTCAACAGGCTCGACGCAGACAGCGCGCGGTATTTTACTCCTTTGAGGGCCAGTGGGATCAAGGCGATAATTACCACGGCATTGAAAATAACGGCGGATAGGATTGCCGATTGCGGCGTCGCCAAGCCCATGATATTAAGAGCGTTTAGCACAGGAAATGTCGCGGCAAACATCGCCGGAATTATAGCGAAGTATTTTGCCACATCGTTTGCGATCGAGAACGTTGTCAATGCTCCCCGCGTCATCAGAAGCTGCTTGCCGATCTCTACTATCTCTATCAATTTCGTCGGGTCGCTGTCCAGATCGACCATGTTTCCGGCTTCCTTTGCGGCCTGGGTTCCCGTGTTCATCGCGACACCAACGTCGGCTTGTGCCAGAGCAGGAGCATCGTTGGTGCCGTCTCCGGTCATGGCAACGAGCTTGCCTTCCGCCTGTTCGCGCTTGATCAGTGCCATCTTGTCTTCCGGCGTTGCCTCGGCCAGGAAGTCGTCGACGCCGGCTTCATTAGCAATAGAAGATGCCGTCAATGGGTTATCGCCGGTGATCATCACCGTTCTTATGCCCATCTGACGCAGTTGATTGAACCGCTCGCGCATACCTCCCTTTACTATGTCTTTTAAGTAAATCACGCCGAGTGGTTTGTGATTATCGGCGACGACGAGCGGAGTTCCGCCTAGCTTTGCGATACGTTCGACGATCTCGCGCAATTCCGCGGATGATTGGTTTCCGCCCACGGTGGCGTACTTTTCGATCGCATCGACCGCTCCTTTCCTGATCTCACGGCCGTTGAGATTTATGCCGGACATCCTAGTTTGGGCCGTAAAGGGAATAAACTCCGATTTGCGCTCGGAAAGTTCGCCTATCTCGCGGCCGCGCAACCCGTATTTTTCTTTCGCAAAAACTACGATAGACCGGCCCTCGGGCGTTTCGTCCGCCAACGACGAGAGCTGCGCCGCGTCG
>JACMMN010000254.1 GCA_014379075.1 Pyrinomonadaceae bacterium
CCGTTCAGCATAGTCCCGAAAACCTCGATCGTCACCGAAGCGATGACCGGCAATTTTACTTTCTCTTTCTCAAACAGCTCAAAGATCGCCGCCAGAGCCGCCTTTGTCTGCAAAAGGTCCTGGCAAGTCTCGACCATCATCAGATCGACACCGCCGTCAAAAAGCCCGCGAACCTGTTCGCGATAGGCGTCTTTCAACGCCGGATAGGTAATATGCCCGAGCGTCGGCAGCTTGGTTCCCGGCCCGATCGAACCGGCGACAAAACGCGGCTTGTCTTTGGTCGAGAAATCATTGGCGATTCGTTTTGCAAGTTCCGCAGCCTTGAAATTTACGTCGTAAGTCTTCTCAGCGATACCGAATTCCGCAAGCACTACCTCACCGCCGCCAAAGCTGTTCGTCTCGATCACGTCGCAGCCGACCTCAAGAAAACTCGTATGAACCTTCTCGATCGCATCCGGCCGCGTATAAAGCAAATTTTCCGAGCAATTCTCAAAATTCGGTCCGCCCCAATCGTCGATCGTCAGGTCAAGCGACTGCAGGAATGTTCCCATCGCACCGTCGAAAATGAAGATCTTTTCATTTAGTAAATCGAGGAAATTGTTCATATACGGAATGCAGACTTCAGTCCGCTAAAGCTTTGCGGACTGAAGTCCGCGTTCCAATCAAAAAAACTCCGCGCCTACAAAGCACAGAGTTCTTAAACGACTATTAAATTGAAACTCTTAGCTTTTTAGCGATTTTTATCGTGGTCGCAAGTCGCTGTAACTCACCACGGGAATTAGACACGAGTTTAACGAGTTCGGGGCTGCTAGTCAACCGGAAAATAATTTCGCTGCTTTCTATTTTTCAGTTACGCCGGTTACCGAACCAATACTGGTAAATGCATTTTCTTTTGTCGTTTTGATCTTTAACCTGGGCGATGCTCCATTGCCCTTCGATCCCGCCGTATTAGAACGGAACGTGATCGAATATGCCGTCCGAAGCTGGACGACAATATCGTCGTAAGCCGTCTGGATCTGGCTCAAATGGGTGATCGGGTAATAAACGCCGCCCGAAATTTTCCCCAGCTTTTCGCCTTCGCCTTCTGCCTTCGAGGTCAGGCCGTTGTATCGGGTGCGGAGCGGGTCGATTGCCGCGTTCGGATCGCTGCCGGATGACGACGCGATCAGACCTGAAGGAACGTAAAGCGGGTATATCAGCGCTCCGCTCTCCTGGATCGAGCCGATCAGCGAATCGAATGCGAGAAACGAGCGGTTATCGTCGCCATCGGTCAGGATGACGATCGCCGTCCGTTCGCCTTTCAGTGGCCTCAATGTTTCGGTCAGCGTGTATGCAAGAGAATCGTAAAAGGCTGTGCTTCCGCCCGCGTCAAATGTGTCGAGAGTCGCCGATAGTTTTACTTTATCAGTTGTGAAACCGGACAACACCTTTACATCGTCATTAAAGATCACGATCGAAAGCCGGTCGTTTCGCCCCACCGTATCAACAAAATTACGGGCCGCCTTGCGGATAAAATTCACGTAATTGTCTACGCTGCCTGACACGTCGAGCAGCAAAACGAGGTTCACCGGAGCGGTTGCCCCCTGGACCGACAAGATCTCCCGTTCCTCATTGTTCTCGGTGATCAAGAAATCCGCCGGTTTAAGGCCGCCGATTGTCCGATTGTTAAGATCGGTAACGCGGACGACGGCTTGTTTTATCTTCGCCTCCGGCAAATCGGCCGCGTCTGTTTTTTCCGCAAAAGAGGGTTCGCGTTTCGCGGGTGGAAGCGTCCGGGCGTAGTCGCCGAAATATTTCGGAGCAGCCCGCCGGATCGATCCCGTCAGCAGTGAATCGCCGCTTCGGATAATTGCTTTCGCGGCGTTCGTTAGCGGCCGTTCGCGCAGGTCGCTTGCCACTTCGTTCGGCGGAACGTTGAGCAGGATGATGCCGCGGGCAGTAATAAGATTAAGGGAAATGGCCTGCAGTTTTTGATCTTCGGATGTCGCACGCTCCGTGGTAGGAGCGTTTCCGCCCGTTAGGTCCGCATGTTCCATAGCCGTCGCGTTTACACCCGTCGGACGCGTCTCCTTGTCATCGCGTTTGTTTTCACGGCCCTTCGGATACTCACCTTTGATCTCGAATTTCCCGGCTGATTTTTCCTTTACTTTTTCAATTTCAAAATCGCTCAGAAACCTGGGCCGCGATTCAGTCCAGAAAAGCCGGTATTTCAGATCGCCTGTCGGGACATCGGCGGCGATCGTACCCGTTTCGGTTCGGACCTCGATCGATTCCAGATTGCCGGATACACGCACTTCGCCCTCCCCAGTTTCGATTTTCACGTTGGATCTTTCAGGAATGACGAGCGTGATGTCGATCCTTTTTGAGGGACTTGTCGCCTGAACGGTGATCCGCACCAGGCTTGAACCCGAATCGATCTTTACCTCGCTTTCGGCCACTGCCTCCGAAGAAATCGCGGTGAGAGTGGCCTTAGACGCTTTCTTTTCGGAGGCTTCTGTGTTGTCGCCCTCTTTACTCTTACTTTCAGCGGATACATCGACGCGTCCGAAACGGTTTACAATTTCGACCGCAGCTCCCTCCCGCACCGGTACCGCACGCGATAAGGCCTGACCCTCGGCAGCGTTTGCAAGACAAATGAACAGTACGGCCAAAGAAAAGAGATTTTGCTTGTAAAACTGCATTATTACGATCGGCTGGTAATTCTTCCCGATTGGATCAACCGCTGACGGACACGTTCCTGCCATTTTTTTCGAGGCTGTTCTGTATCTTCGAATTTGCTGAGCAAGTCTTGAAGCGGTTCGCCGCCGGCCTGCCGGGTTTTTAGATACAGTAATGCGATGATAATTGCGGTGAAAGAGATGACCACGATTTGTATTGGAAGCAGAAAAATTTGCAGAAGAGTCTCAAGCACAGTGTTCTTCACCTGCGTCTGCATGTCAGGCTCGGCTTCTTTGTCCCTGACTCGTTGCCCGTTTCCGATTCGGATATTCCAGCTGCGTCCGTCCGGGGCCGAATCGCCTGCGGCAGCTTCACCGCTCGAATCACCTTCAGGCGTAGCTTCAGCAGGCTGAACGATGGCGGGTTTCGGATCATAAGCCTTGGCGGTAATATTAACAAGGAACGACATCATCCCGGCCGCAAACATCGGGATCAGAAACATAATAAAAAACGCGGCCAGTGCAGTCACGGTCGATCGGCGGACGAGATGATACGACCTTTTCATTGCCTTCCATCCGCGAAGATTTTCCATCATGATCGCCGGCGTCACAAGGATCAATAAAACGCTCGCCGCAAAAAATCCGTAGACGGCAAAGACACAGCCGATGATAAGTGCGATCAGGGGCGCGATCCCGTCCGTTCCCATTATCGGCCAAAGTATTAAAAACGGCACAAGAAAGCCTACGGTAAAAAAGACGCCTGCCGCCACAAACGACAACACCGTGCTGAAAATGCCGGTTCCCGCAAAGGTTTTCCATTTTTTGCGGGCTTCCTTTAAAGCCAGCCTTAACTTGATCGGCCGCAGCGGCACTGCTAGGGACTGCGTGACGATCCACGTGATGGTACCAGTGATCAAATGGGCGCAAAACGACGTAACCACAGTCAATAAGAACGCGCTGATGCCGATACCAATGCCCGCTGTGGTAGAAGAGATCGTCCCGTTCAATTTCAGAAAATTAAGCACGATCAAAGCGATGGTGATGGCGATCATCGGCAAATGAAAAAAAGCTGAAAGCATTACAAA